>NZ_JBCGFB010000054.1:2041-40480 GCF_038752175.1 Nocardia sp. No.11
CGGCCGGCCGAGCAGGGACCCCTCGGGGCTACTCGCCGTGCACGCGCACCGGCAGGTGCCGGTGCCCGTTGGAGATGAAGCTGGGCACGGTGCCGAGTTCCTCGACCGGCGCTGCCAGGCTCATCGCCGGGAAGCGGTCGAACAGCGCGGGCAGCGAGACCAGTGCCTCGAGCCGAGCCAGCGGCGCGCCGAGGCAGTGATGCACGCCGTAGCCGAAGGCCATGTGGGACTTGTCGGGCCGGGTCGGATCGAACTCGTCGGCGGTCGCGCCGTGCCGCTTCGGGTCACGGCCCGCGCCGGCGTAGCTCGCCAGGATCGCCTCGCCCTGGCCGATGTGGACGCCGTCGATGTCGATGTCGGACACCGCGAACCGCAGCGGCAGGTGCGCGACCGGCGACTCGTAGCGCAGCGTCTCCTCCACGACGTCGGCCCAGGTGATCGCGCCCGCCCGGACCTCGGCGAGCACCGCGGGCCGGGTGAGCAGGGCGGTGATCGCCTGGTCGAGGAGGTTGACGGTGGTCTCGTGTCCGGCCGAGATGACCAGCAGCAGGGTGCCGATCAGTTCTTCCTCGGTGAGCGCGCCGCCCTCGTCCTCGTCGCGCTGGGAGATGAGCACGCTGGTCATGTCGTCGCCGGGGTGCTCGCGCCGGAAGGCCACCAGCTCACCCAGAATCCGGTACATCTCGAGATAGTTGGCCTGCGACTGTTCCGGGGTGAGGGTGGTGTCGAAGATGCCGTCGACGCACGTGCGCAGGCCCGGGTTCAGCGCCTCGGGCACGCCCATCAGCTCCGAGATCACCTGGATCGGCAGCGGATAGGCGAAGTGCTCCCGCAGATCGACGACCTCGCCGCGCGGGGTCGCGGCCAGCTGGTCGAGCAGATCGGTGGTGATCCGCTCGACCTGTTCCCGCATGGCCTCGGTGCGGCGGGCGGTGAACGCGGGCGCCACCAGGCGGCGCAGCCTGCGATGGTCGGCGCCGTAGGCGGTGAACATGTTCGCCACGGCCACCCACAGATACAGAGGCCAGTCGGCCGGGATCTCGCCGGCGACGAACGGCGGCCAGTGCTGCCCGGCGTCCTTGGAGACCCGTGCATCGGTGAGCAGCTTCTCCAGCAGCGCGACATCGGTGACCGACCACGCCTGCACCCCGCCGGGCAGCTCGACCAGCGTGGCCCGACCCTGCTCCCGGATGCGCGCGATCTCGCCCTGGATGTCCTCTCCCGTTGTATCGATTACCAACCGACTCGTCACCGATTCCACCATGAACCTCTCGATCACCGGTGTTTCCCGGACCCCAATGCAGGCGATCGCATCGAAACATACTGCTGGACTGAATCTTCCGATTCGGTTAGCGATGCTACCGGTCAGCGTGTCAGGTCGCAGGGACTCGGGGACAGCGGCATCGAGGCGACCGCCGACCGGTCGCGCACGTAGGCAAAGACATTCGCGGACCCTCCGGCGTCCTCCGCTGCGGGCAGACAGGCCCGCAGCCGGTCCAGCGCCGCGTCGAGGCGGTCGTCGGGGCCGTGCTCGGCCAGCAGCACGACGATCGCCTCCCAGGTGCGCCACCCGGGCTCGGGATCGGCCAGCAACTCGTCCAGATAGCGGTCCGGCTCGAGCAACCGCAGCGCCCGGCGCGCGTACACGTGCACCCGCCGGGGCAGGTCGGCGCGCAACGCCTCGATATCGGACGGGCGCACCTGCTGTCCGTCGACCGCGGGATCGACACGCAGCGACCACGGTTCGGTGAATTCGGCCGGTATGCTCCGCGCGTCGACGAGGCCCGGCCCGGTCGCGTCCGCCAGCATCGTGTGCGCGCGACCCGCCCGCTCATGGCACCAGTTGCCGAACTCCCACCACGCGGTCGGTGTGGCACTCACCTCCAGCCCGAAGCGGACCTCCTGCTGTCCGTCCGTCCAGCTCCGCTGGACCCGGCCGCGGCCGACCGACGCCACCCCACCCGCCGCCACCCGCACCCATCTGGCATCCGATCCATGGAAACCGTACGGCTGCAGCAGCTTTCCCACATCCCGCGTCAACCGGCGCAACGCCGAGTCCAGTCCGACCATCCCGGCAGGGTATCCACACCCACCGACAACCCCCCGTGGTCGTCGACGGCTAGGAGGCCTCCTCGACGAGGCCGGTGACGTCCTGGTCGCTCTCGATGCGCAGGGTGAAGCGGAAACCGCACGAGGATTCCAGCGAGGCGGTCCGGCGGTCGCCGCCGGGCGCGCTGCGGACGTCGATGCCGACGTCGAGATCCTCGAGGCCGACGTGGAAGCGCTCGGCCAGCCAGAATTCGGTGTGCCAGGCCGTCTGCCCGGCGAGGACGTCGCCGGCGCCGGCGTGGAAGTCGGTGCGGCGCACACAGATCGGGGTGTAGCCGTCGGCGTCGGCGGGGAGGTAGAGGACGACCGGTCCGTGCATGGCGGTCAGCAGTTGCAGCACGTGGCGGGCGTCCTCGGTCGTCTCGATCGCGCGGTGACGGTGGCTCGCGGCACGTACGCGCGGATGCCGTTCACGGCGTCCGGACCCGGCTTGGTAAGGCATGGTGCGCTCCTCGGAGAATCTCGGTTGTCGGGGTCGCCAGACACTATGGGTGGGCAAGGTTGGTCCAGGGTTGGTGCCGATCGAATCTTGCGAAGCCGCGACCCGCCGGTGGAATCCCTCGCGACACGCGGCGTTGACATCGATATGACCCCGACACTCGAGTCGACTCGCCTCTCGATCCTGGATCGTTCCCGCGTCCGGCGCGGGCAGTCCCACGCCGACGCGCTGCGCGAGACCGTCGAGTTCGCCCAGCTCGCCGAGCAGTGGGGATTCCACCGGTTCTGGGTCGCCGAACATCACAGCGTGCCCGGTGTCGCGGGTACCGCCCCGACCGTGCTGGCCGCGGCGGTCGCGGCGGCGACCGACCGGATCCGGGTCGGGACCGGCGGGGTCATGCTGCCCAACCACCGGCCGTTGGTCGTCGCCGAGCAGTTCGGTGTGCTGCAGTCCCTGTTCCCCGGGCGGGTGGACATGGGTCTGGGCCGGTCGGTGGGATTCACCGACGGCGTCCGCCGGGCATTGGCCCACGACCGCGCCGATGCCGAGGATTTCGATGCCGACCTGGTCGAACTGCTCGACTACTTCGGCGCGGGCCGTGCCGGCGTGCACGCCGTGGCGGCGGAGGGCACCCGCCTGCCGACCTTCCTGCTGGCGACGAGTTCGGGCGCCGAGCGCACGGCCCGGTTCGGGCTGCCGCTGGTCATCGCGCAGGTCGGGGGCAGGGCGGCCATGGTGCGGGCGATCGAGCGCTACCGGGCCGAGTTCCGGCCGTCGGCGTGGGCCGAGCAGCCGTATGTGATCGTCTCGGCAACGGTCATGATCGCCGACTCGGCGGCGCAGGCACACCGACTCCTGCTCCCGGAGGCGTGGTCGAGCGCGTATTCGCGCACCCGCGGGGAATTCCCCGCCCTCGTCTCTCCCGAGGAGGTCGATGCCACGACGATGACCGCCCGGCAGCGCGACCTGTTCGAGCGGGCGCTCGAGGAACAGATCCACGGTGCCGAGACGGAGGTCGCGGACGCATTGGGACACTTGATTACCCAGTCGGGCGCCGATGAAATCCTCGTACACACCAGTACTTTCGATCGCGCGGCACGGCTGGATTCGCATCGACGGCTGGCGCGCCTGGCCGGATTGCGCTCCCCGGCCCACTGACTCAGCCCACCGCGGCCTCGGTCCGGGCCCTGGCCAGGATCTCCTCGACGGTCTTCGCGGTGTCTGTTCGCAGGTGTGGCGCCAGAGCCCGAGCCGGGGCGTGTGACAGCGCCGACCGTCGTCGAGGTTCCACCTTCGACGGCGCCCCGGGGCCGCGATGTCGTTCGCGCGGGACCTTTTCCTCTCGCGACAAACTTCACGGCGACCATTGTGCCCCGGCGACAAAAGGTGTGGCCCCGGCGATACATTCCATCCGGAGTTCCTTCGTGAGGTCCCTCACTCCGAAGCCTCGGCAATCCGGCATCCGCCTTGGCCGAGACATCGCGAAGCAGCGATAGCCACCCACTGCCCGTACGCCGTAAATGAATGCATCACCCCTGCACAGCCTCGCTTTTCCGGCGATAGCCACATATCCAGCACTTCCGGTCACACGTAGGCTCGTCGATGGTTGTTCCTCGAATACCGGGCCCTCAGATCGTTTCCGGGCGAACGCAATAACTCAGGTAGGGTTCCGTCCCACCGACGGTCGGAAATGATCCCAGGCGCACTTACAGACGTTGGAGGAGTTCACGTGTTGCATTCACGTTTCGAGTCGATCGGCGCATATCTTCCGTCGAATATCGTGTCCACCGCGGAATTGATTTCCCGTTTGAAAGTTCCGCCCTCGTTCGACCTGGAGCGGATCACCGGGATCAAGGAACGCCGGGTGCGCGACACCGCGCCCGACCGCATGCAGGACTCGTTCGTACTGGCGATGAACGCCGCGCAGGACTGTCTGACCAGGTCCCGCTACGCCCCGGGCGAATTGGACGTGATCATCTCCTGTTCGATCACCCGCAGCAACCAGGGCACCCGGATGTACATGGAGCCCTCGTTCGCCTCGACGATCGCGCAAGCGCTGGGCGCCGACTCCGCGATCACCTTCGACGTGTCCAACGCCTGCGCCGGAATGCTCACCGGCACCTACATTCTCGACCGGATGATCCGGGCCGGCGTGGTGCGCAACGGCATGGTCGTCAGCGGTGAGTCGATCACCCCGATCGCCGACACCGCCGTGAACGAGATCTCCGAGAAGTACGACCTGCAGTTCGCGTCGCTGTCGGTGGGCGACTCGGGGTGCGCGGTCGTGCTCGACCAGGCCGTCGACGAGGCCGACATGATCCACTACGTCGAATTGTTCACCGCGTCCGAGCATTCCCACCTGTGCCTGGGCATGCCCAGCGACAAGTCGGCGGGCGTCGCGCTCTACACCGACAACCGCAAGATGCACAACGAGGCCCGGTTCATGCTGTGGCCGGACGCGCAGGGCACCTACCTCGAGCAGCGCGGACGCACCTTCGCCGACGAGAAGTTCGACTACATCATCCATCACCAGTTCGGCGCGGCCGCCGTGCCGTACATCAACGGTGTCGCCGCCCGCGAGTTCGGCACCCCGATGCCGCCGGATCTGAACGTGATCGAGAAGTACGGAAACACCTCGACCACCTCGCATTTCATCGTGCTGCACGACCAGCTGTCCGAGCAGAGCATCGAGGCCGGGTCGAAACTCCTCATGGTTCCGGCCGCCTCCGGCGTCGTCGCCGGCTTCCTGTCCACCACCATCTCTTCGCTGAAGGTCTGAGGTTCGTCATGGGCGTGCGTATCCGAGCCACCGGCGCCAGCAAGGCCGCCGACACTCACAGCATCGTCGAGCACAGCGGGCGCGCCGCGCGGCAATGCCTGCAGCGCGCCGAGATCCGGCCCGACCAGGTGGGCGTGCTGATCAACACCGGCATCTTCCGTGACTCCAACACGGTGGAACCCGCGGTCTCCGCGCTGATCCAGAAGGCGGCGGGCATCGGCCTCGACTACACCAGAGACGATCCGCGGACCTTCTCCTTCGACCTGATGAACGGCGCCGTCGGCGTGCTCGACGCCGTCCGGGTCGCCGGGTCGGTGCTGGCGACCGGCAGCACCGAGCATGTGCTGATCGTCGCGGGCGACACCCATCCGTCGCTCACCCGCGGCACCGCCGACGCCGCGTTCCCCTACGCGACCGCCGGCGCCGCGCTGCTGCTCGAACAGGTCGAGGGGCCGGAGGGGTTCGGGCCCGTGCACTCCGCGCGCTCGACAGGCAGTCCCGCCGAGGTCGCCTACGTCGACACCGCGACCATGGGCACGACCGGCCGCAGCCTGATGACCGTGGAACGCGACCCCGATTTCGAGGACCGGATCCTGGCCGTCGCGGACCAAGCGGCCCGCGCCGCCCTCGCCACGGCCGAGATCGACCCGGCCGGGCTGGTCTTGATCGCCTCGACGCCGACTCCGCACTTCCCGAAGCGGCTCGCCGACGCGCTCGGCATCGACCAGGACGCGGTGCGCACCCCCGACCTGACCGACGGCGACCCGCACACCGCCGCGCTGCCGCTGGCCTACGACCGCGCGGTCGCCGAGCGCTCGCTGACCGGCCGCACCCACGTGCTGTTCGTCGCGGCGGGCGCCGGTCCGGCCGCGGCCGCCACCGTGTACCGACTACCCGCGGAGACCACCGCGTGAGGACGGCGACCTACTGGCGGACCATCGACGACTTCCGGCGCTTCGCGCAGGCGGAACCGGACCGGGCCGCGGTGATCTACCCCGACGGGCAGACCGCCGCGGGTCTGCCCGACTACCGGCGGATCACCTACCAGGAGCTGGACCAGTGGTCGGACGCGATCGCCGAGCAGCTCCTGCGGTCCGGCGTCGGCAGTGGGACCAGGACCATCGTGCTGGTGCTGCCCAGCGCGGAGCTGTACGCGATCCTGTTCGCGCTGTTGAAGATCGGCGCGGTGCCGGTGGTGATCGATCCGGGCATGGGCGTGCGCCGGATGGTGCACTGCCTGCGCGCGGTCGAGGCCGAAGCGTTCATCGGCATTCCGCCCGCACATGCCCTGCGGGTGCTGTTTCCACGCAGCTTCCGTCGCGTGCGCACCACACTGACGGTGGGACGCCGCTGGTTCTGGGGCGGCCCGACGTTGCGGGCCTGGGGCCGCAGACCCTCGGGCGCCTTGCCCGAGCGGGTGCCCGCCGCACCCGAGGACGTGCTGATCATCGGATTCACCACCGGCAGTACGGGTCCGGCCAAGGCGGTGGAGCTGACGCACGGCAATCTGGCCGCGATGGTCGAGCAGGTGCACGCCGCCCGCGGGCACACCCCGCCGGAGACCTCGCTGATCACCCTGCCGCTGGTCGGTGTGCTCGATCTGCTGCTCGGCGCGCGCTGCGTGCTGCCGCCGCTGATCCCGAGCAAGGTCGGGTCGACCGATCCGGCGCACGTGGTGGACGCGATCGAACGTTTCGACGTCCGAACCATGTTCGCCTCCCCCGCCCTGCTCATTCCGCTGCTCGAACATCTGCGCGCGCATCCGGCCGAACTGAGCACCCTGTCGAGCGTGTTCTCCGGCGGTGCGCCGGTCCCGGACTGGTGCGTCGCGGGGCTGCGTGAGGTGCTGAGCCCCGACGCCGAGATCTACGCGGGCTACGGCTCGACCGAGGCGCTGCCGATGTCGACCATCGAATCCAGGGAACTGCTCGACGGTCTGGTCGAGCGCGCCCACCAGGGCGACGGCACCTGTATCGGCCGCGCGGCCGATCGGGTCGAGGTGCGGCTGCTCGCGATCACCGACGACCCGGTGCCGAACTGGGACGCGGCGGCGTCGCCCGCGGGGGCGCGCGCGGTGGGCGAGATCGTCGTGACCGGCCCGAATGTCAGCACCCGCTACTACTGGCCCGCGGCGGCCAACGCGGCGGGCAAGATCGCCGACGGTGATCGCACCTGGCATCGCACCGGCGACCTGGGCTGGATCGACGAGCAGGGCCGGATCTGGTTCTGCGGACGCAAGAGTCAGCGCGTCGAGACCGCGCGGGGACCGATGTTCACCGTGCAGGTCGAGCAGGTCTTCAACGTGGTGCCCGGCGTCGCGCGGACCGCGCTCGTCGGCCTCGGCACGCGGGGGGTTCAGCGGCCGGTGCTGTGCGTGGAGCTCGAACCGGGCGCCGATCCGGCGGCGACGCTGACCCGATTGCGCACCCGCGCCGTCGAATTCGAGGTCACCGCGCCGGTCACCGAATTCCTCGTCCATCCCCGCTTCCCGGTCGACATCCGGCACAACGCGAAGATCGGCCGCGAGGAACTCGCGCGGTGGGCGGCGAAGAAACTGGAGGCACGACGATGAAGGTTCTGGTCACCGGCGCGTCCGGGTTCCTCGGCGGCGCGCTCGTGCGCGCGCTGGTCGCCGACGGCGTCCACGACGTGTCGATCCTGGTGCGGCCCACCAGCGTGCTCGACGACCTCGGGTCCGCGCGGGAACGGGTCGCCGTCGTCTACGGCGACCTCGCCGATCCGGCGTCGCTGGCGGCCGCCACCTCAGGCATGGACGTCGTGGTGCACAGCGCGGCCAGAGTCGACGAACGCGGCACCAGGGCCCGCTTCTGGGCGGAGAACGTGGCCGCCACCGAGACACTGCTCGACGCGGCCCGCGACAGCGGCGCGTCCCGATTCGTCTTCGTGTCGAGTCCGAGCGCGCTCATGGACCGGGACGGCGGCGATCAGGTCGACGTCGACGAATCACTGCCCTATCCACACCGCTACCTGAACTTCTACTCCGAGACCAAGGCCGCCGCCGAGCGGACCGTGCTCGCCGCGAACACCGACACCTTCACCACCGTCGCCCTGCGTCCACGGGCGATCTGGGGCGCGGGCGATCGTTCGGGGCCGATCGTGCGGCTGCTCGGCCGGACCGCGACCGGGTCGCTGCCCGATCTGTCCTACGGCCGCACGGTCGAAGCCTCGCTGTGTCACGTGGACAACATCGTGCACGCGTGCCGGCTCGCGCTCACGGCGCAATCCGTCGGCGGCAGGGCGTATTTCGTCGCCGACGCCGAGAAGACCGACGTGTGGGCGTTTCTCGGCGCGGTCGCCTCCCGGCTGGGCTACGCACCGCCGTCGCGCAGACCGAATCGCCGTGTTCTCACCGCCGTCGTGGCCGCCGTCGAGACCGTGTGGCGGATTCCCGCCGTGGCGCAGCGCTGGTCGCCGCCGCTGTCGCGCTACGCCGTCGCGCTGATGACGCGCAGCGCCACCTACGACACCGGCGCCGCCCGCCGCGATCTCGGCTACGCGCCGGTCACCGATCGCGATACCGGACTGACCGAATTCCTCACCTGGCTCGACGCCGCGGGCGGCATCGAGACCCTCACCAGGGACCTGCGGTAGTCACCGCACGACCGACGCACCGGAGGCAATCATGAACGGCAGCAGCACCTTCCGCCGCCCGATTTCGACGACCGAGCGCATGTACTTCCCCATGCGCGACCTCGCGCCGCCGTTTCTCATGCAGCTGGTCGTCCCCGGCGACGGCGATCTCGACCCTGACCGGCTGCGCCGCGCGGTCGCCGTGGCCGCCACAGTGACCCCCGGCGCGCGATTGGTGCGTCGCGGCGCCGAGTGGGTCGACGCGGGCATCGCGCCCGCCGTCCGGGTGGTGCCGGGTCACGTGCTGCACGAGACCACGCTCGAGGCCGATCCGGTGCTCGCCAGCCCGATCGGACCGACGCCGGAAACCACCGTCGAGGTGCTGCTGCTGACGGGCGCGCCGGTGACGCTGGTCTTCCGGGTCTTCCACGGCGTGATGGACGGCATGGGCATGGTGCTGTGGGTGACCAATGTCCTGCGCGCGCTGCGCGGGGAGGACCCGATACCCCAGCTCGACCCGGTGGCCGATCAGGAGCTCGTGGACCGGGTCGGGGCGCCCGGCAAGCCCGCCGCGATGGTGCCGCGCTATCGCAGCGCGACGGGCCGGGGCAGGCAGCGCCGTGGCGTCGCCCGGCATCTGTTGCGGCACCGGCGCATCGACGCGGCGGGCCCCGGTGCGCTGGCCAGGGTCTGCGCGCTGCTGGCCGCCGAGACACCGGGGACCTCGCGCATCATGATGCCGGTGGACCTGCGCAGGCACGACCCGGCGCTGCGCTCGACCGCCAATCTGGCCCTGCCGCTGTTCCTCGACATCGAGTCCGGACGCGACTGGACGTGGGTCAAGGAGCAGATCAAGACCGGTCTGCGCGAACGGCGCGAACTGAACCAGCTGGCGAACACCCGCATCACCCTGGTGCCCGACCCGGTCAATCGCGGTGTCCTGCACACGACGAACTGGCTCGGCGCCCGCTGGGGCCGGAATCTGGCCTCGGCCACCGTGTCCCACATGGGCCGCTTCACCGCCGACGAGCTCGCCGTGCCCGGTTTCCGGCCGACGGGGCTGTACGTGCTGCCCCAGCACAGCGTCGCGATGCCGCTGCTGTTCGGGCTCACCGAATTCGACGGCCACACCGATCTGACGGTGTCGGCGCGCAACGGCGACGGCGTCGAGGCCCGGCTCGAGGCGCTGCTCGACGGGATCGTGGCGATGCTCGAGACCGAACTGGCCGCGCGTCCCTCGGTGGACCGGCCGCTGTGACGGCGCTGGTTCGCCTGGTCATCGCCCGGCCGCGCGCGGTGCTGGCGGTGATCGTGGCGGTCGTCGGGTTGTGCGCGGCCTTCGGCGCCGATGTCACCCAGCGGCTCAGCGCGGGTGGGTTCGCCGATCAGGGCAGTGAGTCGGCGCTGGTCGATCGGGCGGTCACCGAGCATTTCGGACCGCAGAGTCCCGACGTGATCGCGCTCTACACCGTGCCCGCGGGCCGCACCGTCGACGAGATCGGCCCGCAGATCACCGCGGCGCTGGACCGAATCGATCCGGCCCTGCTCGCGCGACCGGCGCAGAGCTACTGGAACGCCGCCGCGCCGCTGCGGAACTTCCTGATCTCGCCGGATCGCCGGCAGGCCGTGGCGGCGGTGTTCACCGCCGGTGACGACACCGCGCGCATCGCCGCCTATCCCGCGATCGCCGACGCGCTGCGCGTGCCCGGCGTCGACACCCGGCTCTCCGGCTACAGCGCGCTCAATTCCGAGATCGTCGCGCGCTCGCAGCGCGATCTCGTGGTGGCGGAGTCGATTTCGCTGCCGCTGACACTGCTGATCCTGGTGCTGGTCTTCGGTGGACTGCTCGCCGGCGCGCTGCCCGTGCTGGTGGGGGCGCTCGCGGTAGCCGGGTCCCTGGGGGTGATCCGGCTGCTCACCGAGACCACGGAGGTCACCACCTTCGCGGTGAACATCGCCTCGCTGCTCGGCCTCGGTATGGCCATCGACTACGGCCTGTTCCTGGTCAACCGGTTTCGCGAGGAATACGCCGAGAGCCGGGACGTGCCAGCGGCCATCGCCCGCACCTACGCGACCGCCGGGCGCACCGTCGCCCTGTCGGCGCTGCTGCTGATGTGTGCGTTCGCGGGCACTTTCGTGTTCCCGCAGCCGGTGCTGCGATCGCTGGGCATCGGCTCCATCGCGGCGGTGGCCCTGGCCGCCGGACTCTCGTCGACCGTCCTGCCCGCCCTGCTGGCGCTGTTCGGCACCCGCATCGGACGAGCGAGGTCGACCACCCGCACCGAGCACTTCTGGACCAGGGTGGTCGACGCCGTGCTGCGCAGGCCCGGGGTCGTCACGGTCGTCGTCGGCGCGATCCTGCTCGCCCTGGCCGCACCGCTGACCGGCATCCGGCTCGGCGACATCGACCATCGCGCCCTGCCACCCGACAGCGAGATGCGCCGCACGGTCGAAGAACTCACCACGACCTTCCCGGCCGCCGCGAGTGGCGCGACCGTGCTGATCCACGGGCTCGACGGTCCACCGCAGACGGCCGCGATCACCGCGGTGCTCGCCGACGTCGACGCGATCGCGGGCGTGCGCGATGTGGTGCAGGTGGGGCGCGCCGACGATGTCGTCGTCCTGCACGCCTTCCTCACCGCCGCCGACCGCAGCGAGGACGCCACCGCCGCCGTCCAGGCCATCCGGGCACTGGCCCCACCGCCGGGAACGACGCTGGCCGTGGGCGGCGACACCGCCGCGACCGTGGACACGGTCGACTCGACGGTGCGGCGCATGCCGCTCATGATCGCGGTGATGGTGCTGGCCACCATGGTGCTGCTCACCGTCGCGTTCCGCTCGATCATGTTGCCGCTCAAGGCTGTCGCGATGGCGTTCCTCAGCCTGGCCGCCACCTTCGGCGTGCTGACGATGATCTTCTACCACGGGTATCTCGCGGGTCCGCTCGGCATCACCGCCGGGCCGATCCCGGCGGGCATGCTGGTGCTGATCATCGCGGTCGTGTTCGGGTTGTCGACCGACTACGAGGTGTTCCTGCTCTCCCGGATGGCCGAGGCGCACCGCGCGGGCGCCGACACCACCACCGCCGTGCGGGTCGGCACGGTCAAGACCGCGCGCGTCATCACCGCCGCCGCCGTCCTGCTCGTCCTCGTCACCGGTGCGTTCGCCCTCTCCCCGTTGACTCCCATGCGCTTCCTCGGCCTCGGCATGATCATCGCCCTGGT
Organism: Nocardia sp. No.11; assembly: GCF_038752175.1. NCBI lineage: Bacteria > Bacillati > Actinomycetota > Actinomycetes > Mycobacteriales > Nocardiaceae > Nocardia > Nocardia sp. No.11. The sequence continues at coordinate 14,184 of NZ_JBCGFB010000054.1, forward strand.
CCTGGACGCCACGCTGGTCCGCATGCTGCTCGTCCCCGCCCTCGTACGGTTGATGGGAGAAGCCAACTGGTGGCTGCCCTGGCGGCCGCGGCTGGTCCGGATGCGCACCGGCAGGTCTCGGAGAGCACCATGGACCCGGCAGCCCGACTCCCGAACGAAGGACGACGCCGATGATCGTGACAACCCGCGAGAGGTGGCAGTCGGCCGGTGACCGGCTGCGGATCGGCGCGGAGGTAGTCCACGCCGAGGACGACGAGGCCGCACTGCGCGTTGCCGACGACCTGCCCGCGACGGCCCAGGTGCTGGCGTTGACCACGCCCGAGCTCGGCACGACCGTCGAGAGTGTGCCGGTCGACGCCGTCGAGGAGGTCCGGTGGATGCGACGCGGACCGGACGGACGCCACACCCAGGTGCTGCGGCAGCCGTCGACGGCGGCGACACTGGACCTGCGACCGCATCCCGAAGGCGGCTGGTATCGCGAGACCTGGCGCAGCGAGCACACTTTCACGCCCGACGGTTATCCGGGCACGCGGGCCGCGGCGACCGGGATCCTGTTCCTGCTGCCGCCCGGCGAACAGTCGATCTGGCATGCGGTGCGTTCCGCCGAGGTGTGGTTGTGGCATCGGGGCGGGCCGCTCGAGCTCGATCTGGGTGGTGACGGCGATCGGCCGGGTACCGCGACGACGGTGACGCTGGGGCCGTTGATCGAAGCCGGTCAGCGCGTGCAGTACGTGGTTCCGGCGGGCCACTGGCAGGCCGCGCGGCCCGCCGGCGGTGAGGAGGTCCTGGTGAGCTGCCTGGTCGCGCCGGGCTTCGACTTCGCGGACTTCCGCAGCTGAGGATCTACTCCGTCAGCAGTTGCGGGAGGTGGTCGAGGGTGTCGATGACGTGGATGCCGTCGCGGATCACGGTGCCGGAGCGAATGTTCGCGCGATCGAGCCAGCAGGAGCGCAGGCCCGCCTCGTGGGCGCCGACGGCATCGACGAGGTACTTGTCGCCGACGAACGCGACCTCGCGCGGTGCGAGCCCGAGCAGCGCGCAGCCGGCGAGGAAGATGCTGGGTTCCGGCTTCGCCGCACCGTGTTCCTCGCTGCACACCACCCGGTCACCGAAGTAGTCCAGCAGCCCGACGGCCGCGAGCTTGCGCCGCTGCTGGGGCACCGCGGCGTTCGAGACGATGCCGAGGCGATACCCGGGCGCGAGGTGCCGCAAGACCGGCTCCGCGTCCGGGAACGCCGACCAGGCGGCCCGGCGACGCGCCGCGTATCCGGTGAACCAGGCGGCCGCCTCCGGGTCGGGCACCGCCGACGGCGCGACGCCGCGCAGACGGGAGACGAACGTGCGAGCGCGGGAGAGCTGCTGCTGGGCAAACGTGAGCTCACCGACGACGAAGCGGTGGTATTCGACCTCGGTGATCTCCCGCCACAGCGTCACCGCCGCCGCGGGATCGGCGAAACGGTCGAGCAGTCCGTCCGCCCGCAGGTGCGCGAGGAGACCGGCCGCTTCCGAGGACGAGTAGTCGAACAGGGTGTCGTCGACGTCGAAGAGCACACCTCGGATCGGCACGGACATCCCTTTCTCGGTTCCGACGCTCCCCCGGCGTCGCCTCCCTCGAGCATCGCACACGCCGATCGCGACGACAGTGCCGTCTCCGCTGCCGTCGCCGCGCCCGCGATCCCGGCCGCCGCCGCGCCGCCGTCCGCTAGGTGAAGGCGTAGTCGGTGAGAGCGAAATGACCGCTGCGCCAAGCGGCTTCGAGGGTGGAGGCGGGACGCAGGGGCACGTCGCCGTGTTTGTCGAAGTAATAGCTGTTGGCGGTGGCGCAGCTGTCCTGCCAGAACACCTGCCCGCCGCGGCGGGCGAGCATCTCCCGGAAGTAGCGGTCGTTGGCCTCCTCGGTGACCTCGATGCGCTCGGCATCGGTGCTGCGGGCGTGATGCAGACAGCGCAGGATGTGACGGGTCTGGTTCTCGATCAGGGTGAAGTAGGACGCGCCGTTGTAGCCGTAGGGACCGATGATGGAGAAGAAGTTCGGGAAGCCGGGGACGCTGACGCCCTCGTAGGCCTGCAAGCGGTTCTCGTCCCACCAGGTCTCCAGATCGCGGCCACCGACGCCGTGCAGGTCATAGGTCGGCATGTTGCCCGACTCCATCACCTTGAACCCGGTGGCCAGGATCAGCACGTCGGCGCGGTGTTCGGCGCCCGCCTCGGTGCGCACGCCGGTGGGCGTGATCGCGCTGATCGCCGTGGTCTCCAGGGTCACGTTCGACCGGTTGAAGGTCGACAGATAGTCGTTGGAGAAGCTGGGCCGCTTGCAGCCGAGCGCGTACTTCGGGGTCAGCGCCTCGCGGACCGCCGGGTCCTTCACCTGGCGGCGCAGATGGGCAAGCCCCGCGCGTTCCCCGATCGCGGCGGTCGGCAGGGACCGGTGGTAGTGGGCGGCGAGGGGAAAGGTGAATTCGACATAGGTCTGACTCACCAACCGCGTCAGGGTGCGTCCGCCCGGCACTTTCAGCGCCAAGCGCGCGGGCAGCGGCAGCGGCATGTCGGGTCGGGGCAGACACCAGATCGGCGTGCGCTGGAACACCGTCAGCTGCGCGACCTCCGGCGCTATCTCGGGAATCACCTGTACGGCCGAGGCGCCGGTGCCGATGATCGCGACCCGCTTGCCGCGCAGATCCTGGCGGTGATCCCAGCGCGAGGTGTGCATGGTGATACCGGCGAAGTCCTCGATGCCGGGGATGTCGGGCAGTTTGGGCCGGGTGAGCACGCCGGTCGCGCTGATCACGAACCGCGCCGTCAGATCGGCGCCGTCGGCGGTGTGCAGCACCCAGCGCCGACCCTTCTCGTCGAAGTCGGCCCCGGTGACGGTGGTGCCGAAGCGGATTCGGGGCCGCAGGTCGTATTTGTCCACGCACGACTCGGCGTAGGCCTTGAGTTCGCGGCCCGGCGCGTAGACCCGCGACCAGTCGGTGCGCTGCTCGAACGAGAACTGGTAGCTGAACGACGGGATATCCACGGCGACACCGGGATAGGTGTTCCAATGCCAGGTTCCCCCGACGCCGTCGGCTTCGTCGACGATGAGGAAGTCCTCGAATCCGGCGTTGCGCAGTGCGATCGCGGCGCCGATCCCGGAAAATCCGGCGCCGACGATGACGATCTCGTGGTCGATCCCGGTGGTGCTCATGCGATCTCCTTCGTCTCGCCGGCGAATTCGGGCGAGTAGTGGGTGCGGCCGCGACGGGCGAGGGTGCGGATCACGTGTCCGGTGTCCTCGGCGTAGACGATGGTGTCGACCCGGTGCTCGATCCCGTCGACCGTGCGCAGGCCCAGCGGGACCAGGCGCGCGATCGGCCAGGTCACCAGGGAGCAGTGTGGTTGCCGCAGTGTGCGGTAGTAGCCGTTGTGCACGGCGACCCCGGCGTCCTCGTCCGGGGTGAGCCGGTGCCGCAGCCACGAATCCCGCACCTGGACACGCAGATTGATCCGCGCGCCCAGGCGGACCACCGGCTCGGGCAGCCGGCGCAGGATCGCGCCGGGCAGCGGTGCGCGCGGCACGATCCACACCGCGTCGGTCTGGAACACCGTCACCCGCGCGGCCTCGGCGGCGATGCCGGGCAGCAGGCGCGCGGCCGCGGCCCCGCTGCCGACGATCGCCACCCGCCTGCCGCTGAACTCGTGGCGCGGGACGAAGCTCGTGTGATGGAGCTGGCGGCCGGTGAAGGTCTCGGCGAAACGAAGCGCGGTCATTTCGCCACCGGTTCGTAGGTGAGCTCGTCGGACCAGGACGGCCTGCGGCCCAGCACCCGGATCGGGAACCGGTCGATACAGGCGTTGGACACATCCGCCAGCAGCTGGAACGGCTGTCGCCGGTGAATCGTGGCCTTCCCGTGGGTCTTCACCACGTGATAGAGCGGCACCCGGCGGATGGCGGGGCTGCGTTCGCCGACGTTCTCGTAGCGGCGCACCGCCTGCCACAGCTTCTCCTCGTCGAGGCCCAGGGCGATGATGTTGGTCGACATCCGCGACAGCAGCGGCGCGTACAGCAGCGCGCCGAGCACGAACGACGGACGCACCGCGAAACCGGCCGTCTCGATGGCGATCCGGCGGATGGGCCCGGCGCCGAGCTGTTCGAGCACCTGGAAACCGACGGCCAGGTGCCGGGACTCGTCGTTGTTGATGTGGCGGAAGACCTCGTGGCACACCGGGTCGTCGACCTCGTCCAGCAGGAATTTCACCAGCGCGCCGTCCAGCGCCGTCTCCAGCGAGGGGATGACGGTGCCGAGCACCGGCAGGCTCAGCTGATCGGCGTAGCGGTCGAGCCAGCTGATCACGAGGCGGATGTTCTTGTTGGGCACCGGCATCTCGTCGCCGTCGAGCATTCCCCACCGGCGCATCAGCGCGAGTTCGGCGTTGGCGTGTTTCTGTTCCTCGGCGTGGAAGTAGCGGTAGATCTCGCGCAGCGGGCCCGGCGGCGCCTGGTGCACGAGGGCGGCGAAACCGCGCGCGCCGACGTGTTCGATCCACACCAGATCGGCCATGAAGGTGGCCAGCCGGGGGCGTTGCTCGTCGGTGATGGTGTCGGCACCCGGTGCGTCCCAGTCGATGTCGGCCAGCGCCCACTGCTTGGCGCGCACGGTGGCGAGCATATCGGGATAGGCGAACGTCATTGTTCGATCTCCTTCGGTGATGGATCAGCGCACGACCCGCTCCAGCAGGCCGGCCGAACGGGTGTAGGTCGCCGGCATCCAGCGTTTGGCCTGCCAGAGCACCTTGGCCTCGAGCTGCGGCACCACGTAGAGCTCGCCGTGGTCGACGGCATCGAGGGTGGCGCGCGCGATGGTCGCCGGTGCGCGACCGGTCCACCGCAGCAGCAGACCGCCCAGGCGCTCGGCGGTCTCGTCCATCGGCGAATCGGCCTGCATGATGTTGGTTTTCACGCCGGTCGGGCACAACACCGTCACGCCGACGCCGGTGCCTGCCAGCTCCGCCGACAGGGTCTCCGACAGCGCGAGCACGCCCGCCTTGCTGACGTTGTAGGCGGCCATCCGGGGCGCCGCGCCGAACGCGGCCGCCGAGGCGACATTGACGATCGCCCCGCGCCCCGCCGCCCGCAGGATCGGCGCGAAGACATGACAGCCGTGAATCACACCCCACAGGTTGACGCCGAGGGTGCGCTGCCAATCGTCGAGGGCGAATTCCCCGATCACCGGTCCGCCCGCGCCGATACCCGCGTTGTTGATCACGACCGTCGGCGCGTCGCCGAACCAGTCCTGGGCGGTGGCGGCGAGCCGGGTGACCTCGGCGATCGCGGTGACGTCGCAGGCGGTGCCGATCGCCTTCCCGCCCGCGGCCTCGACGAGTCCCGCGGTCTCGGCCGCGCGGTCGGGATCGAGGTCGGAGCACACGACGCGGCCACCGCGCCTGCCCAGCTCCACGGCGAAGGCCCGCCCGATGCCGCTGCCCGCGCCGGTCACCACGGCATCGGCGCTCGTGGTCCGGCGGCGTCCGCCGAAGGGAAACAGTCGCATGGCAACTCCCGGGTCGACCCGGTACGACTCGAATTGGTGGCATCTGCCACCATTGGCCGCACCTGACACCAATTAGGCTCGCGGCGGAGTACTTTGTCAACCATGGATGTGCGCGCACCGGCACGAACCTGGGGCGGACTGACCGCCGACCAGCGCAGGGCGCAACGACGCGCCGGCCTGGTCGACGCCGCCCTGACCATCTGGCTGGAGCACGGCTGGGCCGCGGTGACCATGCGGGGCGTCTGCCAGCGGACCTCGCTCAACGACCGCTACTTCTACGAACACTTCGCCGACCGCGACGAGCTGCTGGCGGCGGTGTGGGACGAGGTGTGTGCCGAGGTCTTCGCCGACCTGGCCTGCGTGCTCGCCGAGACCGCGGATCGCACGCCACTCGAGGTCATGCGCGCGGCGATCACCCGCGCGGTCGAGCTCCAGGCCGACCCGCGCGGGCGCGCCCGCATCCTGCTCGCCGATCACGCGGGCAGCGCCGTGCTCGAGCAGCGCCGCAAGACCATGCTCACCGACGCGACCGATCTGCTCATCGCCGCCGCCTGGCCCTACCTGCGCGCCGGCGTCGACGAGACCGATATCCGGATGAGCACCCTGACCGGCATCGGCGGCTTCATCGAACTGCTCTCGGCCTGGCGCACCGGCGTCCTCGACGTCGACGCCGACCGCATCATCGACCACACCAGTGCCATCGCCGCCCAGCTCGCGACGATGTTCCTACCCCCGGAGATCATCGGCGACCGATAGCCCGTCGCGGAAGGGCTTCGCCGAGCGGGATCGGTGGGGCGGGCGAACTCGGTGGGCTCGCGCTCGACTACGACCGGGTGTGCTGACCGCTCGGCAAGGCGGCGACACCGAGGTCGCGCAGGGCGTCGGTCAGGAACTCGTCGACGGCGTCGGTGCGTTCGAGCTGCACCAGGTGGCCTGCGCCCGGGACCTTCACCACCGCACGCAGATCCGGGACGTTCGCGCGCAGCACGGCCAGCGGGTCGCGGCCGCTGAAGCCCTCCATGTCGGGGTCGTTCTCGCCGTAGAGGAAGTAGGTGGGTACCGACACCCGCGCGTCCGCGAGGGCTTCGGTGAGCGCCCAGTTGCGGTCGAGATTGCGATACCAGTTCAGGCCACCGGTGNTACCGACACCCGCGCGTCCGCGAGGGCTTCGGTGAGCGCCCAGTTGCGGTCGAGATTGCGATACCAGTTCAGGCCACCGGTGAAGCCGGTACGTTCGAACTCCGTTGCCAGGGTGTCGAATTCGTTCTCGCTCAGCCATGACCAGGGCAGATCGGGGGCTTGCGGCAGGACATCGAGGTAGCCCAGGCCCGGCGGGTTCTTCCAGGTGTCGAGGTAGTGGTAGTCGCCGGAGAGCGAGTAGTAGACCCTGGCCAGGAATTCACGGGGTCGCGCGGCCAGTTCGGCGTCGGCCACGCCCGGCTCCTGGAAGTAGGCCAGGTGCAGGAAGTGCCGCTGGGCAGCCTTGGTCCAGTACTCCGAAGGGGCGCGCGGCGGGCGCGGGGAGAACGGATTGTTGAGCACGACAACGGCATCCACGCGTTCGGGGGCGCGCAATGCCAGTTCCCACACGAGCTGGGCACCGAAGTCGAGGCCGACGAACACCGCCTTCGCCGCGCCGATGTCGTCGAGCAGCGCCAGCAGATCACCGATCACCGCCTCGTTGGTGTATGCCGCGACGTCGGCGGGGACGTCGGTGCGGCCGTAGCCGCGCAGGTCCGGGGCGATGGCCCGGAAACCCGCGCCGGCCACGGCCACGAGCTGGCGGTGCCACACGAAACCGGTGTGCGGGAAGCCGTGACAGAAGACGACCGGATACCCCTGCCCCTGCTCGGTGACGTGCATCCGGATGCCGCCGGTGTCCAGGAATCGATGGGTCAGCTCCACTACCGTCTCCGTTTCTAGAACGTGTTCTTATTTTGACGGTAGTGTCTGGAGGCCATGAGCGGAACACCCAAGATTCTCGCCGGCCGGGTCGCGGTCGTGACCGGCGCCAGCCGTGGCATCGGCAAGGGCATCGCCCAGGAACTCGGCGCGGCCGGGGCCACCGTGTACGTCACCGGCCGCACCACCACAGCGGGCCGACTGCCGGGGACCGTGCACGCGACCGCCGAGGAAGTCACCGCGCTGGGCGGTCACGGCGTGGCGGTCGTGTGCGACCACGCCGACGACACCGCCGTCGAGAAGCTGTTCGCGCAGGTCCGCGACGAGCAGGGCCACCTCGAAGTGCTGGTGAACAACGTCTACAACTCCCCCGCGGCGGCGCGCTGGCTCGGGCGCAAGTTCTGGGACGTCCCACCGAAGGCCTGGGACGAGACCTTCGACATCGGCGTCCGCTCGCACTACGTGGCCAGCGTGTTCGCCGCGCCGCTGCTGATCGAGTCGGCCGGGCTGATCGTCAACGTCTCCTCCCCCGGCTCCCAGCGCTACATGCACAATGCCGTCTACGGCGTCGCCAAGACCGCACTGGACCGGCTCACCGCCGACCTGGCCCACGACCTGCTCGGCACCGGCGCGACCGCGGTCTCGATCTGGCCCGGCATCGTGGATACCGAACTGCTACAGATGGTTCCGGCCGACGAGAACGGGCGCCGCGAGGTGACCCTGCCCGGCGAGGGCACCTTCGATCTCAATGCCGCCGAAACGCCGCGGTTCCCCGGCCGCGCGGTCGTGGCACTGGCCGCCGACCCCGATCGATCGACCCGCGGCGGCGGGGCCTGGAAGGTCGCCGACCTCGCCGTCGACTACGGATTCACCGACGTCGACGGCCGAATTCCACGCGCCGATTGATCGCGGAGTTCGCCCCTGGATTTAGGTGAGACAGTGCGTTACATTCAAATCAGGGAGAGTCGGCTCGACGACGATCCCTGTGACGATGGAGAGAAACAATGACGTTCTCGAAGACCGCTGCCGCCGATCCGGACTACACCGACGCCCTGCTCACCCTGTCGGAGGGCTCGGTACACCGCAGGTTCGATCCCTTCCTCGATATCGACTGGGACGCACCGGAATTCGCGATCGATCGGGACGACCCGCGCTGGGTTCTCTCGGCCGAACTCGATCCGCTGGGCGCCACCGCGTGGTATCAATCGCTGCCGCTCGAGCGCCGCATCGAGATCGGCCGCTGGCGGCAGGCCAATGCCGCCAAGGTCGGGCTGGCCTTCGAGTCCATCCTCATCCGCGGGATGATGCAGTACGCGATGGCCCTGCCCAACGGGTCGCCCGAATTCCGGTACTGCCTCCACGAGATGACCGAGGAGTGCAACCACATCCAGATGTTCCAGGAGCTGGTGAACCGCATCGGTGACGACGTGCCGGGCATGCGGCCGCTGTTCCGGGTCGCCTCGCCGTTCATCGGCGTCGCGGGCGGCTACTTCTGGGCCATCCTGTTCATCGGCATCCTCGGTGGCGAGGAGCCGATCGACCACTATCAGAAGGCCCTGATCCGGTCCGGCACCGCGACCCAGCCGACGCTGCTGCGGATCATGGAGATCCACATCGCCGAGGAAGCGCGCCACATCTCCTTCGCCAACGAGTTCCTGCGCAACCACCTCGCGCGGATGAACCCGGTGAGCACCGCGGTCTGCGCCGTGGCGTTCCCGATCGCCATGCGCTGGCTCGCCGACGAACTGGTCAAGCCGTCGAAGTCGTTCGCCACCAAGTTCGACATTCCCGACGAGGTGTTCGAGGACGCCTTCTGGCGCAGCCCGACCTCCCGCAAGATCCTCAGCGGGTTCTTCGGCGACATGCGCGCTCTGGCCGGCGAACTCGGTCTGCTGAACCCGGTGACCAGGCCGCTGTGGAAGCTGCTCAAGATCGACGGTGGTCAGGCCCGCTACCGCAGCGAGCCCGACCGCCGCACCGCTCAGGCGCGGTAGCCGTCGGCGCCCGCGCGGGACATCACGATCGTCGGCACCACCGCGCGGGCCGACAACCGCAGCAGCGAGTCGACCATCTCGACGATGTCGTTCACCGCCAGCATCCGCTCGGGCGGGATCCGGTCGTGGATCCAGGCGCTCATGTCGGTGTCGACATAGGCGGGCGCGATGGCGGTGGCGGTGACACCGTTGCCGGACTCCTCGGCGTTGAGCGTGGCCAGCAGCGAGATCATCGCCGCCTTGGCCGCGCCGTAGACCGCCAGACCCGCCTCGGCGTACACGCCGGTGATCGAGGACAGCGCGATGACCTTGGCGCCGTGGTCCGGATCGGCGGCGGCCCCCGCCCGCAGCATCGGCAGCGCGCCCTGGATCAGTTGCAGCGGGGCCCGCAGATTCACCGCGATGGTCTTGTCGAACCGCTTCATCGAGGACTCGGCGAGCGTGCCCGCGGTACCGACACCGGCGTTGAGGATCAGCGCGGACAGGGTCGCGTACCGGTCGGCATGCTCGGCGAGCAGGCGGGCGATCCCGTCCTCGTCGGCCATGTCGGCGGCGACGGCGACCACGTCGGGGGCGCCGAGAGCGCGCAGCTCGGTGGCGACAGCGGCGAGCCGGTCGGCGTCGCGGGCGGTGATCGTCAGCGAATAGCCCTGCCGAGCAAGCCGATTCGCGATGCCCAGGCCGATGCCACGGGAGGCTCCGCTGATCAGTGCGGACTTGGTCGCGGTCATTTCCGGTGTCCTTTCAATGCGCGCAGGCCGGCGGCCATGAACTCCGGGGTGGCCTCCGCGGCACGCACCGCGGCGGCTCCCGCGCCGGAGCCACGCAGCGCCCGGTGGGTGATGCCCTCCCCGATCACGCCGAGTTTGAAGTTGGCCAGCGCGAGGTAGAAGCCCCAGTCGCCGAGGTCACGGCCGGAGGCGTCGGCGTAGGACTGAGCGAGGGCGTCGGCGCTGGGCATGCGGTCGCTGGTCCATGCGGCCGACGAGCCGAGCACCAGGTCGAAGATCGGCGACCGGTACACGCACATCAGCGCGACATCGGTGAGCGGATCACCGAGGGTCGACATCTCCCAGTCGACCACGGCACGCACCCGGCTCGGATCGGCGGCGTCGAGGATGGTGTTGTCGATGCGGAAGTCGCCGTGCACGATCGAGGACGCCGACGTGCTCGGCACCGCCTCGGACAGGGCCGCGTGCAGCACCGCGACATCGGCGAGCTCCCGGGTCTTCACCCGATCCCATTGCGACGCCCACAGATTCACCTGCCGTTCGACGAAACCGGCCGGGCGGCCGAATGTGCCGAGCCCCACCGCCTCCGGGTCGACGGCGTGCAGCCGGGCCAGCACGTCGACCAGCTCGGTCGCGCTCGCCGCGACCTGGTCGTCGGTGAGTGCGGCGAGGTCGTCCTGGTCGCGGATCACCCGCCCGTCGACGTACTCGACCACGGTCATCGGCGCGCCGAGGGCGGATCCCCGCTCGTCGAAGGCGACCGTGCGCGCGACCGGCACCGCCGAGCCCTGCAACGCGGCGGTGACGGTGAACTCACGCGCCATGTCATGCGCGGACGGGGTGAGCCCGGCGACAGGTGGGCGCCGCACCACCCAGGTGGACGCGTCGTCGGCGGCCTTGAACGTCAGATTGGAGCGACCGCCGCTGATCAGTTCCACGCGCAGTTCGCCGCGCACCTCGACGCCGCCGGCCCGCAAGAACCGCTCCAGCGCGGCGACATCCATTCCGGGAAGGCTCATTCGGCGGCCCGATGCGCTCGTTCGGCCGCGCGCACCGCGCGCTTGGCGATGGCCCACCGGTGGACCTCGGAGGGACCGTCGTAGATCCGGAACGGCCGGACCTCGCGCGACAGGCGCGCCAGCGGCAGGTCCGCCGCGACGCCGAGGCCGCCGCACATCTGCATGCTGCGGTCGATGATCCGGAAGATCGCCTCGGCGGCGTAGGTCTTCGCGATGGAGGTCGCGTCGGCCGCGGACTCGCCGCGATCGAGTTCCCAGCAGGCACGGGTCAGCAGCGCGCGGGTGGCCGCGATGTCGATCTCGTTGTCGGCGATCATCTGCTGGATCATGCCGAGATCGCCCAGGCGCGAACCGAATCCGCGCCGCTGCGCCACCCGGTCCACCGCCACGTCGTGGCCGCGGCGCGCGGCGCCGAGCCAGCGCATCACATGGGTCATCCGGGCGGGGCCGAGCCGCACCTGGGCGTACTCGAAGCCGCGGTCGACCGCACCGAGCACCGCCGCATCGGGGACGAGCAGATCCTCGAAGAACACCTCGCAGTGGCCGCCGAGCATCGACCGGTCCAGGGTGTCGATATGCCTGCCGACCCGGATGCCGGGGGTGTCGGCGGGGGCGAGGAACATCGTCGCGCCGCCGCGATCGCCGGGTTCGCCCGAGGTGCGGGCCATGATGATGAACAAGCCCGCGCCGTCGGCACCGGTGATGAACCACTTGTGGCCGTTGATGCGCCAGCCGCCCTCGGCACGCACCGCCCGGGTGGCCAGGGCGGCGGGGTCCGAGCCGGCGCCGGGCGCCGGCTCGGTCATCGCGAAGGCCGAACGGATGTCGCCGCGCGCGAGCGGCGCCAGGAACCGCTGCTTCTGTTCCGGATCGGCGATGTGGGCGAGCATGTGCACATTGCCCTCGTCCGGGGCGGCGATGTTCAGCGCCGTCGGCCCGAACAGGGAGTACCCGGCTTCCTCGAAGATGGGGGCGCGATCCGACATCCCCAGGCCGTGCCCGCCGAATTCGATCGGCGCGTGCGGGGCGAACACGCCGGCCTCGCGCGCCTCGCGCTGCAACTCCACGCGCAGGGCATCGCCGCCCGCGGCGGTGATGTCGCCGTCATGGGTGTCGTCGAGCGGAAGCACCCGGTCACGAATGAAGGCGCGGGTGCGCTCGGCCAGCCGCTGTACCTCGGGCGGATGGGACAGGTCGATCGCCACGGGCTTCACTCCTCCACACACTTGCCGAACGTTCGCTCGGCACCGGACACCTACGACAGTGACATGACCCGATAACTGCTGTCAATCGACGGATTCTCGAGGGGGCAATGTTCAGCTATTCTGAACATCATGAACACCTCCGACGGCGGGCTCGGCGCCCGCCTGCGACAGGCGAGGACCGCGGCCGGCCTGTCGCTGCGGGAGACCGCGCGCCGCATCGAGGTCAGCGCCGCCACGCTGAGCGCCATCGAGACCGGCAAGACCGGCATCTCGGTCCCGCGCCTGCGGTCGCTGGCCACCGAACTCGACACGACGACCCAGTGGCTGATCGGCGAGGAGTCCGCGCGGGCACCGCAACCGCGGCCGCGCGGCGCCGCCCCCGCGGCCGACACCGCCCGCGCCTGGCGCCGATTCCCGCCGCTGGACATCGATCCCGTCCTCGCCGCCGCGATCGACTCCTTCGTCGAGACCGGCTACCACGGCGCCACCATGCGCTCGATCGCCCAGCGCGCGGGGATGAGCGTGCCCGGCGTCTACCACCACTACCGCGACAAGCAGGACCTGCTGGTGCGCGCGCTCGACCTCACGATGGACGAGCTGCACTGGCGGGTCGACGCGGCGCGTCACGAGGCGAGCACTGGTCGCGACCGGGTGACGCGGGTCGTCGAGGCGCTGGCACTGTTCCATACCCACCGGCGCGAGCTCGCCTTCATCGGCGCCAGTGAGATGCGCAGCCTCGAACCCGCCAACCGGCGCCGGATCACCGACTCCCGCAACGAGATCCAGTATCTGCTCGACGCGGATATCGACGCCGCGCTCACCGAGAACCAGCGCAGCACCGAACACGCGCGCGCCGCGGGCCGCGCGATCGCCACCATGTGCACGGCCCTGCCGCAGTGGTTCCGCCTCGACGGCCCGGCCACGCCCGAACAGATCGCCACCGACTACGCCGACTTCGCCCTCGGCGTCCTGGGCATCCCCCGCTGACGGTGCGGCCCGCCCCGAAACTCTCGGGGCGGGCCCTTCCCCATGCACCATGCGGCGCCGCCACGTCGCACGGCAGGGTCCATCGTAGACGGACCGACCTCATCTCTCCCGCAACCACACCCGGACTGCCGAGGACAACATGCCGGACCCCGGGTTGTCCGCAGATCTCACTATCGATTTCGCCCCGCACGATGCCGAGACGGGGATCGGGCCGGGCGAGCCGGCCTCAGGACGTGACCGCTTCCGCGCCCAGCGCGGCGAACCAAGCGAGGTAGTCGGCGGTGACGGCGCGCAGGCGGGCGACGGGCCAGTCGTCGGGATGGAGTTCGGCGGGCAGGACGGGGTCGGTGGTGAGGTGGTCCAGCCCGGCGCAAACAGCGGCGAATCTGGCTGTGGGGTCGGGGGTTTCGATGGCCGCCAGCAGCGCGTGACCGCGGGCGGACCAGTCGGCCAACGGCCAGAGCCGGGCGGCGAGGTCGGCGGGGTCGGCGACCGGGCGGGTGCGCAAGCGGAAAATGGTGTCGTCGAGGTCGGTCGGCCAGGCGCGGTCGAGGTTGGCCGGACGCATCCAGACACCCTCGCGCAGTTCGGCCAGCCGCAGCGAGAGCAGGCGCGCGCGCAGGGCGGCACGGTCGGTGGCGGGGCGGCCGGTGGCGGTGACGACGACCTGTTCCCAGTCGCCGGTCCACGGGAGCGTCGCCGGTTCGGCGAGTTCGGTGCGGCGGGCGCGCAACGCGGGAGCGAGGGTGTAGGCGCGGTTCTCCCGCATCAGCTCGCCCGCGGCGACCATGCGGGACACGGCGACGCGGACGGTCGCCTCCGGGTAGCCGAGGGTGGTGGTGGCGGCGCAGATCTCGCGTGAGGTCATCGTCGGCGAATCGGCAGCGATGAGAATCCGGACCAGCGCCGAGCGGGCCGATACCGGGCGGACCTCGGTATCGGGGCCGGTCACAGGGGGTTGCACGGATCGAGTCTACTTATTTCACTATTGCCACGGCCATCAGAAATATGTAACGTTGCCGACCATCAGCCGCCTCTCCGGCGTCGCCGACGACAAGGAGCCTCGCCCATGACCGCTACCCACCCGCTCGCCGGGCGCACGATGATCATGTCCGGTGGCAGCCGTGGCATCGGGCTGGCGATCGCCGTCGCCGCCGCTCGCCAGGGCGCCAATATCGTGCTGCTGGCCAAGACCGACGTGCCGGATCCGCGCCTGCCCGGCACCATCCACACCGCGGCCGCCGAGATCGAGGAAGCGGGCGGTCAGGCGCTGGCCGTGGTGGGCGACGTCCGGGACGAGGCCTCGGTGGCGAACGCGGTCGACCAGGCGGTGGAGCGTTTCGGCGGCATCGACTACTGCGTCAACAACGCCTCGGCGATCGCGCTGGCCTCCACCGAGGAACTGCCCATCAAGCGCTTCGATCTCATGCAGCAGATCCAGCTGCGCGGCACCTACCTGCTCTCCCGCGCCTGCCTGCCACACCTGCGCAACAGCGAGAACGCGCACATCCTGAGCCTGTCGCCGCCGCTGAACATGGCCCCGCACTGGCTCGGCGGACATCCGGCCTACATGGTCGCGAAGTACGGCATGTCGCTGCTCACGCTCGGCTGGGCGGCCGAGTACGCCGAACACGGCGTCGCGGCGAACTGCCTGTGGCCGCAGACGCTGATCGCGACCGCCGCGGTGCAGAACCTGCTCGGCGGCGACGAGGCCATCGCCAAGGCCCGCACCCCGGAGATCGTGGCCGACGCCGCCGTCGCCATCCTGGGCCGCGACGCCCGCACCACCACCGGCAACACCTACCTCGACGTCGATGTCCTGGCGGCCGAGGGCATCACCGATCTGTCCGGCTACGGCGGCTCGGGCACCCTCGAGTACGACATCTTCGTCGACCCGCCGCAGGCCTGACCTGGTGCGCTGGATCAGCTCTCCGCCACCGCGGTGATCTGATCCAGCGACACGCCCTTGGTCTCGGGCACCCGGCGGTAGCAGAACACCAGCGACACCGCCGAGATCGCCGCGAAGAGGAAGAACATCGTCGAGGCGCCCCACAGCTCGCCCAGCGGCGGGAACACCAGGGAGACCAGGAAATTGCCCGCCCAGATGAGGAACGTGGTGATACTCATCGCGGTGGCCCGGATCGGGGCGGGGAAGATCTCCGACAGCAGCAACCAGGTGGGCACGCCGACGCCGACCTGGAACGAGGAGATGTAGACGATCATCAGCGCCAGCAGCAGATAGCCGGTCGCGGTGTCCTGAGTCATCCGCTCGACCAGCGCCATGCCGACCAGCGCGACCACCATCACCGACAGGCCGATGAACATCAGCGGCCGCCTGCCGATCCGGTCGATCAGACTCATCCCGATGATCACGCCGATCACCGCGCCGACCCCGATCCCGATCGACGAGGTGATGGCCGCGTTGTCCCCCATGCCCGCCTGGGCCAGCGTGGACGGCGCGTAGTAGATGACGGTGTTCACCCCGACGAATTGCTGGATCAAGGCCAGCCCGACGCCGGTGACGAACAACGCGCGCACCTTCGGCTTCCGCAATTGATCCCGCAAACTGTCTTTGACGGCGGCATCGGCGGCTTCGGTTTTCTCGATGTCCTGAATTGTCGGCTCGACATTTTCCGGATAGTAGGACTGCCGCAGGACTTTCCTGGCGTCGTCCTCGCGGCCCTGTTTCAGATACCAGCGCGGTGAATCCGGCATGAAATACATACCGATGACCAAGGCGGCCGCGGGAATCGCCGCCATCGCCAGCATCAGCCGCCAGTTCCCGGTGGGAGCCAGCAGCGCGTTGACGATATAGGCCAGCAGCTGACCGCTGGCGATCATCAGGCTGTTCATCGAGACGAGCCTGCCGCGGTAGGTCGGCGGCGCGATCTCGGAGACATACATCGGCACCACCAGCGACGCGGTGCCGACCGCGACACCGAGGATCAGGCGGGTGACGATCATGACGTTCGCGTCCGGCGCCAGCGCCTGCGCCAGCGCGCCGACGAAGAACAGCCCGCCGGCCAGCAGCAGGGTCAGCCTGCGACCCCACCGATCGGCCAGCCAGCCGCCGGCGATCGAGCCGATCGCGGCGCCGACCAGCAGCGAGCTGGTGACGATGCCGACCTGGGCCTGCGTGAGGCCGAAGTCCGGAGTCAGGTAGACCAGCACACCCGAGATGACGCCGGTGTCGTAGCCGAACAGCGCGCCACCGAGCGCCGCGATGATGACGACGGTGAGCACGAACTTCTTGATCCTGGCCCGCATGGCCGCCCGGTCGGGCGTCTCGGCGCCGACAGGCGGTTCGGTCACCGGTGACACCAGCACCCGCCCGGTGTCGTCCTGGACCGTGCGCGACATCCGGACGGGGGTGTCGGAGTTCGGTTCGATGAGGTGGTCGGCGGGCCCACGCCCGCCGACCACCGGCGGGGTGAGCACACCTCCCGGCCCCTCGGGTTCCCGCTCGGTGGATCCACGCTGAGAATCGGTCATGTCCACACCTCCGCCGAAAGGGTCGGTCGATTCCTGCACCCTAATGGAGCGTCGAACATTTCCGGAAGCTCGAAATGATTCCGGAAGTATCGGCAACCCTCGGCGGAGTTCCGTTTCGGTCAGCCGAATTACCCCGGACAACTGCCTGACGCCGTGACGTGGAATTGCGGCCAGCGCACCGGCGCGTGGCGGTGATGCGGACGGGCCCGCGGCGAGTCGGGTTCCCCGAAAGGGACTAGTGGCGGTGCAGAGATCGCACGACGCCCGCGCCCCACAGCGCCAGCCACGCCGCGGCCCCCATGTACAGGACGTAGGCCAGCACGACGAGCTCGGGGCCGTAACTTCCCGCCCAGTCCCCCAGACGCAGCAGCGCGACGATGCCGAGGCCGAGCAGGGCGAGACCCAGGATCAATCCGGGCATCCCCAGCGGGCCGACCGACGCTTCGGTGGGCGCGGTGACCCGACCATCGCGGCCGGTAACTGACAGATTGCTATTCGATTCGAAGTAGATGCTGCTCATCACACTGAGCCCCCTTCCGGGTGGCCGTCCCGACACGGCCGGTTGCTGATCCATCCTGGATCTTTCGAGGCCCGCGACACCGAAGCGGGCAGGCAGGGCGTTTGTGACGAAAGGTCCGCGTCGACCCTGTCGTTGATCACAAACGGTTAACGTTCAGCAATTACGAGCGTGCCACCATCGGTAGCCGAATGGCAGTTGATGTGATCTGCATCATATCGAACAGATGTGCGACACGATGCGATAACGCGCGTTACATATCCGGCAAACACCCCTCGGAACTGGCGAAACCCGTCCACAACTGGACATTTGCTCAACAGGCCGACACTGCTGTGATTTATCGAACCGTTACGGCCCTGACGTGCGAAAACAGGCCGTGAGCAAACTGCGACACGGCTGCTACCCGTGCCGAGACCTCGGCCCCGTAGCGGACGGACCGGACACCGACGGCGGTACGCGACGCACCGGAACCGACACGCCCGGAACGGTTTTCGGGTATCACCGACAGGGACAGCATGCCGACACGCCGTCGTGCAGGCCGACGTCCGTGACTCCGTCGGCAGCAGCGTGTTCATCTCCCACTTCCGCTCCGGCGACAACGCCGAGACCATCGAGGCCGAGGCCAAGCTGCAGTCCACCTTCGGCCGCGGCCGCTGGCGCACCGATGCCGAGATCGTCGCGCTGTTCGGCGACCTGCGACTGCGGGAGCCCGGCGTGGCCGCGGCCGCCCGCTGGCACCAGGACGTGCCCACCGACGACAACGATTCGGCCCGCATCGGCTCGCCCGACCGGGAGCTCTCGGTCTGGGAGGAACTCATCGTGGCGGCCATCGCCGACAAGGTCTAGGGCGGTTCGTCCGGGTCGGTGACACCGGCGAAATTCGGGCCACGACATCTCGTCCGTTCGCGCGGGTGAACGCGTCACGTTCGGCTATCTTGTGCATCTAGTTTTTCTCGATGCTGCTGGATCGTTCGTGTCGCTTCGCCGCAAGCACGTGTCGCGTGAGATCCACGCCTCGTGTTTTCGGCGACCCTCATCAGACGAAGGACGCCGGTCACCATGCCCGCACCCGTTATCCTCCACGGCCGCATCGCACGGCTGGAACCCCTTGCACCCCACCATGTTCCCGGATTGACCGCAGCCTCGGTCGCACTCGGTCCGGCCGGGTTCACCGTCGTCCCGCACGGTGAGCAGGAGGCACGCACCTACGTCTTCCAGGCCGAGTCCGCCCAGCTGGCCGGCACCGCCCTGGCCTTCGCGATCGTCACCGTGGACGACGACTGCGTGGTCGGGGCGACCAGGTTCACCCGGCTCGACTACTGGCAGGGCCCGCTGAGCTGGCCGCTGGCCGCCGAGCCCGTCACCGCGCTGCCCGGCGGCTCGATCCCCGACGCCGTCGAGATCGGCAACACCTGGCTGACGCCCGCGGCGCGCGGCGGCGTGGTGAACCTCGAGTGCAAACTGCTGATGTTGACCCACGCCTTCGACGCCTGGGGCGTGCGCCGGGTGACCCTGCGCGCCGACGCCCGCAATCTGCGATCGCGCGCCGCGATCGAACGGCTCGGCGCGGTGAGCGACGGTGTGCGCCGGGCCCATTCGCGGGGACTCGACGGCGCGGTGCGCGACACCGCGTTCTACTCGATCCTGCACGACGAATGGGCGGGTGTGCGGCTGCGGATCACCGAGCAGCTCGCCGCCCGCACCATGCTGCCGCGCGCGCCGCTGATCCCCGCCACCGCCGAGTCGTTGCGGCCCTTGGCTTCTCCGATCGGCTGAGGCTCAGCTCCGGACGGTAGCGATCCGCTCCACGATCAGCTCGGCCAGCTCCCGCGGACGCTCCTCGGGCAGCCAGTGCGAGGCGCCGTCCAAGACGGCCAGGCGGTAGTCGCCGGTGACATAGTTCTCGGTCAGCTCGGCGCCGCGGCGTGACAGCGCCGAGTCACCGGAGCTCCAGACATGGGTCACCGGCACCCGCACCGGCGCCGAGATCGCGCGCTGGCCCAGCAGCAGGATCGCCCGGTACCAGTTCAGTGCCCCGGTGAGGGCGCCGGAATCGACGATCTCGGTGTGCACCCGGGCGATCATCTCCGGCGTCATCCCGGTGCCTGCCAGCACCCGGTCGAGCAGCTCGGGACGGGCGGTCAGCACCCGCTCGGGCAGCACCGGCAGCTGGAACAGACCCATGTAATACGAGCGGGCGAGCTGGTCGCTGCTGATCAGCGAACGGCGGAAGGCGCCGGGGTGCGGTACCGATACGGTCACCAGGGTGCGCACCAGGTCGGGCCGGGCCGCGGCGACCGACCAGGCGACCATGGCGCCCGAGTCGTGGCCGACCAGATGTACCGGCCCACGGTCGATCTCGCGGATCAGCGCGAGGATGTCGTCGATGAGTTCGGTGATCCGGTAGGCGAAGCGGCCGCGTGGCCGCGCACCCGGCGAGTAGCCGCGCTGATTCGGGGCGATGGTGCGGTAGCCGCGCGTGTTGAGCAGCGCGCAGAGTTCGGTCAGCGAGCTGGCGGTCTGCGGAAAACCGTGCAGCGCGAGGATGACCGGGCCGTCGATCGGACCGGAGTCCACCACATCGAAGCGGAGTCCGGCGCGGGTGTAGGAGGTCAGTCGGTTGCTCAAGGGACTCCGGTCGATCGACGGCCTAATTGACTGATGGGTAAATTACCTGGCGTTCAGTTGGCCGTCAACCATCCCGTCACCGGCCCGTTCCACCGTGCACGACGGCGACCTCGGTGCCGCCGAGGTCGAAGGCCCGGTGCAACACCCGCACCGCCTCGTCCAGGTCGGTGTCGCGGACCAGGACCGAGATCCGGATCTGCGAGGTGGCGATCAGATCGAGATTGATGCCCGCCTCGGCCAGTGCCTCGCAGAACGTCGCGGTGACGCCGGGATGGTTCTTCATACCGGCGCCGATCAGCGAGACCTTGCCGACACGATCGTCGTAGCGCACATCGGTGAACCCGATCTCGGCGCGCCGCTTCCGTAGCAGCGCCACCGCACGGGCGCCGTCGGCCGCGGGCAAGGTGAAAGTGATGTCGGTGCGGCCGGTGCCGGTGTTCTGCACGACCATGTCGATGGGGATCTCGGCGTCGGCGACCGCGCGGAACACCTGGGCGGCGTAACCGGGTTCGTCGGGCAGGCCGACGACGGTCACCTTCGCCTCGTTGCGGTCGTGGGCGACGCCGGTGAGCACCGCCTGATCGGCGGGAATGTCGGCCATCGAGCCGAACACGGTGGTGCCGATCGCATCGGTGTAGGACGACCGCACATGCACCGGAACGTGATAGCGGCGCGCGTATTCCACACAGCGCAGCATCAGCACCTTCGAGCCGCAGGCGGCCATCTCCAACATCTCCTCGTAGGAGATCTGGTCGAGTTTCTGCGCGTCCGGCACGATACGCGGGTCGGCGGTGAACACGCCGTCGACGTCGGTGTAGATCTCGCACACATCGGCGCCCAGTGCCGCGGCCAGCGCCACGGCGGTGGTGTCGGACCCGCCGCGGCCCAGCGTGGTGACGTCGCGGCTGTCCTGGCTGACACCCTGGAACCCGGCGACGAGCACCACCTCGCCGTCGTCGAGCGCGCGCCGGACCCGGTCCGGGTCCACCTCGATGATCTTGGCGTTGCCGTGCGCGCCGGTAGTGATCACCCCCGCCTGCGAACCGGTCAGCGACCGGGCCTCCGCGCCGAGCGCGTGGATCGCCATGGCCACCAGCGCGTTCGAGATCCGCTCGCCGGAGGTGAGCAGCATGTCCATCTCGCGCGGCGGCGGCGCGGGCGCCACCTGGCCCGCCAGGTCCAGCAGTTCGTCGGTGGTGTCGCCCATGGCCGAGCACACCACCACCACATCGTGACCCTGCTTCTTCGTCTCCACGATCCGCTCGGCGACCCGCCGGATCCGTTCGGCGTCCGCCACCGACGATCCGCCGAATTTCTGCACAACCAGGGCCATCCCTCGTCCTCTCCCCTGCTCGCCCACGCGTGACCCGCGGGTAACCCCTCCGAGTATCCCGGCATTTCTGGCACGGCTGTCCTGATTCGTGGTGAAAACGACTGCCGCCGAGCCGATTCGGCCGCGATACTGGCTGGACGGGGGTGACGTCCGCGGCGTTCGTTCCCGGCTCGACATCTCTCGGCGGTAAGGCGAATTCCCATGACCGATCAGCTCTTTCGTTCCCCACGTGCCTCGTTCGGGGTCGCCGTTCTCGGCACCGGAGCACTCGCCGCCGAGGTCGTGCGGATCCTGCGCGACACGGGCGGCGATTTGCGGGAACGCGCCGGTGCGGACCTGGTCCTCGCCGAGCCCGCGGAGCTGGTGGTGGACGCGACCGAGCACCTCGGTGCGGCGCACGCGGTGCTCGACGCGCTGCGCGCGGGACGCTCGGTGATCACCGCGAACACCGCGCTGGTCGCCGAGTACGGGCACCGGCTGGCCGCGACCGCCGAGCAGCACGGTGCCGACCTGTTCTTCGAAGCGGCGGTGGCGGGCGGTGTTCCGGTGGTGCGGCCACTGACCCAATCACTGTCGGGCGACCGGGTGAGCCAGGTGCTCGGCGTCTTTCCCCCCGAGCACAGCAGGCACGCGGCCGCGCAGGCGGCGATCCTGGCGACGCTGGCCTTCCACACTCGGGTGGAGGTCGGCGACGTGCAGTTCGAAGAGTCCGGGCCCGCGGCGGCGCCCGACCTCGCCGCCGCCGAGGCGTTGGGTCTGCGTCTGCGCACCCTCACCGTCTGCACCAGGATCGCCGAAGACGGTGGCAAGGAACAGGTCTCGGTCCGCGTCCACCCCGCGCTGCTCCCGGCGACCGACCCGCTCGCCCGCGTCGACGCGCCGTCCAGCGCGGTCGCCGTCGACGCCGCGGGTGCGGGCAGGCTGATGTTCTACGGTGACGGCGCCACCACGGCGACCGCGTCGGCCCTGCTCGGCGACCTCATCACCGCCGCCCGCAACCGCGTCCACGGCGGCCGCGCACCGCGCGCCTCCTACTACGCCCAGCTCCCCATCGCCCCGCTCGGCGACACCCCCACCCGCTCCTACCTCAACCTGCGCGTCACCGACCACGCCGGCGCCCTCGCCCAGGTCGCCGCGGTGTTCGCCGACAACGGCGTGAGCATCGCGCGCGTACGCCAGGAACACCGGGGCACCGACGCCCACCTGATCGTCCTCACCCACCGAGCCCGCGAGTCCGCACTCACCGACACGATCGACGCCCTCACCGACGCCCCCTGCGTCCGCGAGGTGCGGACCCGCTGGCGAATCGAAGGCACCGACGACTAGGCGCGTCGTGTCGCTGACCGCCGCTACAGGCTGAAGGCGATCGCGCGCAGGATCAGCACGGCGATGAATACCAGGGTGAAGGCCAGATCGATGCCCAGGCCGCCCATCCGCAGCGGCGGCAGGATTCGTCGCACGGGTGCGATCACCGGTTCGGTCGCGGCATGGGTGAACGACCGCGCCTTGCCGACCCAGTCCGGACCCTTTCCTGCCAAGGCCAGCCAATCGAGCACCATCCGCGCGAGCAGCACGAACATGAACACCGTCAGCGCGTAGCCGACCACGGTTCCGATGAGACTCATACGCCACTCCTTAGGAAGCCGCACTGGACCTCGTACCCGATCAACGCCGACCACCGCGCCGAAGTGTCCTTCCCGGATGGTTCTCAGCCGATTATCAGCCCTGGCTCGTCGTGGCCGAGGCTCCGCCGCGCACCGCCGCCGGGAGCAGTCCGGAGACAGCGCGAGCCCCGGGCGGTCGACCCGGGGCTCGCGTGGTGACGATCTACTTCTTGCGTTCCTTCTTCTCGCGCACGCGCACCGAGATGCGCACCGGCGAGCCGTCGAAGCCGAACTCCTCGCGCAGACGGCGCTCCAGGAAGCGGCGGTAGCCCGCCTCGAGGAAGCCGGTGGTGAACAGCACGAACGTCGGCGGGCGGGTGCCCGCCTGGGTGGCGAACAGGACGCGGGGCTGGCGGCCGCCGCGCATCGGCGGCGGGGTGGCCGCGATGACTTCCTTGAGCCAGGTGTTCAGACGGCCGGTGGAGATGCGCTTGTCCCAGGACTCGAGCGCGGTCTCCATCTGCGGCACCAGCTTCTGCACGGCGCGGCCGGTGTGGGCGGAGATGTTGACCCGCTGGGCCCACGGCACCCGCACCAGATCGCGGTCGATCTCGCGCTCGAGCATGTAACGGCGGTCCTCGTCGACCAGGTCCCACTTGTTGAACGCCAGCACCAGCGCGCGACCGGAGTCGGCGACCAGGCTGATCACGCGCAGGTCCTGTTCGGTGATCGGCACCGAGGCGTCGATCAGCATGATCGCGACCTCGGAGGCCTCCAGCGCCGACTTGGTCCGCAGCGAGGCGTAGAACTCGGTACCGGTGGCATTGGACACCTTGCGGCGCAGACCGGCGGTATCGACGAACTTCCAGGTCTTGCCGCCCAATTCGACCAGCGAGTCGACCGGGTCGACCGTGGTGCCCGCGACATCGTGGACGACCGAGCGCTCGTCGCCGGAGAGCTTGTTGAGCAGACTGGACTTGCCGACGTTCGGCTTGCCGACCAGCGCCACCCGACGCGGTCCGGCGGCGCCGGTGCCCTCGCGCGGGGTCTCGGGCAGCGCGCCGAGCACGTCGTCGAGCAGGTCGCCGGTGCCACGGCCGTGCGCGGCCGAGACCATGCGCGGCTCACCCAGACCCAGCGACCACAGGCTCGCCGCCTCGATCTCGACCTTCTGGTCGTCGACCTTGTTGGCCACCAGGATCACCGGGATCTTGGAGCGGCGCAGCTTGCGCACCGCGGCCTCGTCGGTGGCGGTGGCGCCGACGGTCGCGTCGACGACGAGCAGGATCGCGTCGGCGGTCTCCATCGCCACCTCGGCCTGCCGGGCCACGTGCTGCTGCAGACCCTTGGCATCGGGCTCCCAGCCGCCGGTGTCCTGCACCAGGAATCGGCGTCCGGCCCAGCTGGCCTCGTAGGAGATGCGGTCGCGGGTGACGCCGGGGATGTCCTCGACGACGGCCTCGCGGCGGCCGAGGATACGGTTCACCAGGGTCGACTTGCCCACGTTCGGACGGCCGACAACCGCGACGGTGGGCATCGCGAGGTGTTCGTCGCCCTCGTGCTCACCTTCGAGATCGGCGATCTCCCAGTCGGATTCGTCCGACCACGTGCCGTCTCCGACCAGTACCTCTTCGTCGATCATCGCGACCCTCCTGTCGTGGCCGAAAGCTGCTGGGCCACCACGCGGTAGAGCTCGTCGATGGTCTCGTCCATCGTCAGGTCGCTGGTGTCGACGAGCACCGCGTCGGCTGCGGGGCGCAGCGGCGACACCGTGCGGGTGGAGTCGAGGGTGTCGCGGCGCTGCACGTCGGCCAGCACCGCCGCGTAGTCGTCGCCGCGGCCCTCGCGGATGTTCTGGGCATTGCGCCGCTGGGCGCGCGCCTCCGCGGAGGCGGTGAGGTAGATCTTGGCGTCGGCGCCGGTGAGCACGACGGTGCCGATATCGCGGCCCTCGACCACGATGCGTCCGGACACGGCCGCGATCTCACGCTGCAGCGCGACGAGCTGCTCGCGCACCTCGGCGACCGCGGACACCGCGGACACCGCCTTGGTGACGGCATCGCCGCGGATCTCGGCGGAGACGTCCTCGCCGTCGAGCTCGATCACCTCGTGGCTGGGATCGGTGCCGATCGACAACGGCAGCGCCGCGACAGTGTCCGCGATGGCGGCGACGTCGGTCAGGTCGACCCCGGCACGCAGCACGCGCAGCGTCGCGACCCGGTACATGGCGCCGGTGTCGAGGTAGCGGGCGCCCAGGCGGGTCGCCAGCCGACGCGACACACTGGACTTGCCGGTGCCGGACGGGCCGTCCATCGCGACGACGAGCGTGCCGTCACCGGTCATCCGGTCGCCCGAGATCTCCACCGAGAAATCCACTCCGTTCACAGCTGCACCGCCTCGTAGAGTTTGCCGATCTCGTCGCGGCCGAGCACGCGCAGCGTGCCGGGACGCTGGTCGCCCAGCGCCACCGGGCCGATGTGGGTGCGCACCAGCCGGATCACCGGGTGGCCGACCTCGTCGAGCAGCCTACGCACGATGTGCTTGCGGCCCTCGTGCAACACGAGCTTGACCAGCGAGCGGCCCTCGTAGGCCTCGAGCAGCATGAACTTGTCGACCTTGGCCGGACCGTCCTCGAGC
Source organism: Nocardia sp. No.11 (assembly GCF_038752175.1). Lineage (NCBI taxonomy): Bacteria > Bacillati > Actinomycetota > Actinomycetes > Mycobacteriales > Nocardiaceae > Nocardia > Nocardia sp. No.11. Next base: position 39,764 of record NZ_JBCGFB010000054.1, read on the forward strand.
TCGACGCCCTCGCGCAGCCGCTTGCCGACCAGGCGGTAGTTGACCTCGCCGTTGACGGTGGCCAGGTAGGTCTTGGGCACCTCGAACGACGGATGCATCAGGCGATGCGCCATCTCGCCGTCGTTGGTGAGCAGCAGCAGGCCCTCGGTGTCGGCGTCGAGACGGCCGACATGGAACAGGCGCTGCCCGGCGGCGATCCGCTCGGCGACGATGTCACCGACGCAGGGACGGCCCAGATCGTCGGACATGGTGGACTGCCAGCCCTTGGGCTTGTTCAGCACCAGGTGCACCAGCTCGTCGCGGACGACGACACGGGTGCCGTCGACGCGCACGACCGCGTTCTCCGGATCGACGCGCAGACCCTGCTCGCGCACGATCCGGCCGTCGACCTCGACGCGACCGGCGGCGATCATGTCCTCGGCCGCGCGGCGCGAGGCCACACCGGCCTTGGCGAGCACCTTCTGCAACCGTTCGCCTTCGCCCCAGGGCAGCTTCTTCGGGCCCTCGGTGTTCTCGGCGTGCTGGTGCCGGGCCGGCTTGGCGTTGTTCAGGATCGTCGGGGCGACGACCTTGCGCTGCGGCTTGGCGTTCTTGGTCTTGCGCACGGGCGCCTGCGACGTCGCGGGACGGGCGGTGCCGCCCGCGCGCTGGGTCCCCCGTGCCGGGCTGCCCGCCGAGCCGCGCTGGTAGCCACCCTCCCGGCGGTCGTCGCCGCCG
>NZ_JBCGFB010000055.1:0-39131 GCF_038752175.1 Nocardia sp. No.11
CACCGTCCGCCCGGCGAAGTGCACGCCGCCGGACCCCGAGCCCGGCGCCGAACCGGCCGCGGTCGCGGTCGGCAACGACGACGCGAGCCGGGCCACGCTCACCGTCGAACTCTCGCGCACCACCGAGGCGCCAGCGCGCCTGCGAGACCGCCTCGCCGGGTGCGAGCAGATCCGGGTCAGCCGGGCGGGCGCGGAATCGACCGTCACGACCGTGCTCGACACCACGAGCCCGACGGGCGCCGACGACGCGGTGTCGTTGCGGCGCACTGTCGTTCCCGACGTCGGCGGGGCCGGGCTGACCCAGACCATGCAGACCACGATCGGGCAGATCGGCGACGTGCGGATCACGGTGACGTCGATGACCTTCGGCGAGGGCCTGCCCGACCAGCAGGCGGTCGCGGAGATGTTCGCGACCGCCGTGCGCCGGGTCCGCGGGGCCTGACCCGCGGCCCTAGCACGCGGGGGTGACAGGTTCGGTCCGGGCGCGACGCCGGGACCGGGATCGCTCCCCAGCCGCGGGGCCGTCAACAGGGCAGCACAACGCCCAGGTCGGGCGCCTGGTGCCGTCGGGGGCCACGGGCACGGTGGAGCCATGACATCGTCGACGAACTCCACCCGCCGGGCCACTCGCTCCGGACCCTTTCCCCGGGCACTCACCTGCGCCGAATCCACCCCCGGCTACCCCGCCGGACCACCGCAGCCGTCGCTGCGGGTGGACGATCCCGGCGAGCTCATCGCCGCTCTGCCCGCGATGCTCGGCTTCGTCCCCGAACGCTCGCTGGTCGTCGCCGTCCTGCACGAGGCGGCCCCGGGCGGGTCAACGGCGATCGAGGCGGTGGTGCGATTCGATCTGGACGCGCTCGCCGATCCGCATCGGATCGGCCAGTTCACCGCCTGCGTCGGATCGATCTGCCTGCGTGAGCATGCCGGCGGGGTGCTGGCGGTGTTCGTCGACGAGGCCGGGGGCGGGGTGATGCAGGCGCTTCGGGCCGCGTCGCTGCTCGAGGCACTCGGTGACGAGGGGATCGCCGTGTGCGGGGCCTGGTCGGTGCCCTCGATCGTGGCCGGGGCGCGCTTCCGCGACCTGTTCCATCGCGGCGCGGGCGGGGTCGTCGGCGATCCGGCGTCGTCGATGGTGGCGCTGTCCCACGTGCTCGACGGCAGACAGATCCGCCGCTCGCGCGGTGAACTCACCGCCCTGGTGCGGCCCGACCGACGACTGTGCGCCCAGGTGCGGCGCCGGCTCGGACCGGCCGTCGCGCGCTATCGCGGTGGCCTGTCCGCGGCGACACGGGCCGGGCACACGGCGGCCTATCAGCGCAGGGCGCTGGAATGGGTTCTGTGGCAGATCGCCGACGCCGCCTCCGGCGCGCCGCGTGCCGATCGCGAACTCGCGCAGCTGGCGGCCACGCTGCGCGACCGGCCGATCCGGGACGCGATGTACGGGCTGGCGCTGGGCGATCACGCCGAGGCCGCCGAACAGCTGTGGGCTCAACTCGCCCGGGCCACGCCCGGCGCCGACCGCGCCGAGGCCGCGGCACTGCTGGGCTTCAGCGCCTACCTGCGCGGGGACGGGCCGTTCGCCGGCGTCGCCCTCGCCGCGGCGGTGGAGGCCGATGCCACCCACCCGATGGCCGTGCTGCTGGAGACCTCGCTGCAGAGCGGGCTGCGGCCGGAACGGCTGCGCAAACTCGCGCAGTGCGGTCACCAGATCGCGGCTGATCTGGGGGTCGACATCGGCCCGCTCCACCGGTGAGGACGGCGAGCGGCGGAGATCAGCGCGCGCTGTGCGCCTTGTCGCCGAGCGACCGCAGGAATTCCCAGGCGTCGGAGACGATCTCGTCGAGATCGTTGTGCTCGGGCCGCCAGTCCAGCTCGGCGATCGCGCGGTCGCTGGAGGCGATGAGCACCGCCGGATCGCCCGGGCGGCGCGGCGCGTCGATCGCCTCGATCGGCAGGCCGGTCACCCGCTCGCACGCCGAGATCACCTCGCGCACCGAGAAACCGGTGCCCGAGCCGAGATTGAGGATCCGGTGGCTGCCGGGCTGCGACGAGGACAGCGCCAGCAGATGCGCCTGCGCCAGGTCGCGGATGTGGATGTAGTCACGCACGCATGTGCCGTCCGGCGTCGGCCAGTCGGTGCCGTAGACGGAGATGGCCTTGCGGTGGCCCAGCGCCACCTGCAACACGAGGGGGATCAGATGCGTTTCCACGACCCGGTTCTCGCCGAGACCGGCGTAGGCGCCCGCCACGTTGAAGTAGCGCAGGCTGGTCGCGGCCAGGCCGTGCGCTGCCGCGTAGGAGGTGATGGCGTGGTCGATGGCCAGCTTGCTCGCACCGTAGGGGTTGGTGGGGCGGGTCGGCGCCGACTCGGTGATCGGCACCTGCTCGGGTTCGCCGTAGGTCGCGGCGGTGGAGGAGAACACCAGGCGCGGGGTACCGGTCTCGCGGATCGCCTCGAGCAGGGTCAGCGTCTTGACGACGTTGCCGTGCCAGTACTTCTCCGGCTGCTCCACCGACTCGCCGACCAGCGACTGCGCCGCGAAATGCAGCACGCCGTCGAAGGATTCGGCGCGCAACAGCTGCGGCGCCGCGACGGCGATGTCGCCCTCGACGAAGCGGGCACCGGCCGGGACGCCGTCGGCGTTACCGGTCGACAGGTCGTCGACGACGACCACTTCGTTGCCCGCCTCGAGCAGGACGGCGGCGCACACGCCACCCACGTAGCCGGCGCCGCCGGTGACCAGAAGTTTCACGTATCAGACCAGCCTCACCTGGACGGCATGCGCCATCTCTTCGGACAGTTCGAAACCGTTGTGCCCCGGCACCGTGATCAGCACCGCACCCGGCTTGGTCTCGACGGTGACACGCGCGTCGGGCACCACACCCGCCTCGCGCAGCCTGCCGATGACCTCAGGGTCGGTCTGGATGTGCTCGGCCAGCCTGCGCACCACGACGGCGTGCAGCGCGCCGTTGGGCAGGTCGGACAGGCGCACCAGCGTCTCCTCGGCAGCGGGGGTATCGCCGAGGCCGAGCTCGTCCAGACCGGGAATGGGGTTGCCGTAGGGCGAGGTGGTCGGGTGGTTGAGCACCTCGATCAGGCGCCGCTCCACCTCCTCGCTCATCACGTGCTCCCAGCGGCACGCCTCGGCGTGCACGTTCTGCCAGTCGAGGCCGATGATGTCGACCAGCAACCGCTCGGCGAGCCGGTGCTTGCGCATCACCGCCACCGCCATGGCGCGGCCCTTGTCGGTCAGCTCGAGGTGGCGGTCACCCGCGACGAGCAGCAGGCCGTCGCGTTCCATCCGCGCGACCGTCTGGCTCACCGTCGGACCACTCTGCTCGAGCCGCTCGGCGATGCGTGCCCGCAGCGGCACCACGCCCTCTTCCTCGAGGTCGTAGATGGTACGGAGATACATCTCCGTGGTGTCGACCAGATCCTTCACCTGTTACCCCTTCGTCGGCACGAATTCTACCCACGCGCGAACGCCCGTCCGCCCGCCGGACCGGCGGCCCTATTTCTACTGCATGTCAACGCGTCACGGGGGTCGCTGCTTCCGACTAGCGTGGCGAGCATGGTCACGCCGCCGCACAGCGAAGAGCCCGGGACCGTCGTGTGGACCGAGCGATTCCTCGGCTACACCTGGAGTCCGGAGCACCCGATGAAACCGGCGCGCCTGCAGTTCACCATGTCGCTGGCCGAAAGTCTGGGCGTGCTCGACGGTGTCGAGCCGTTGGCACCTGCCGCGGCCACCCAGGCCGACCTGCTGCGGGTGCACAGCAGCGCCTATATCGAGGCGGTGCGGCGCGCCGGTGACGGACCACCGACGCCCGAGGACACGATGTACGGCTTGGGAACCGCCGACAACCCGATCTTCCCCCGCATGCACGAGGCGGCCTCGGTCATCGTGGGCGGTACCCTCGCCGCCGCCGGGGAGATCGCGGCCGGGCGGACCCGGCGGGCGGTGAGCATCGGTGGTGGCATGCATCACGCCATGCCCGACGCCGCGGCCGGCTTCTGCATCTACAACGACGCCGCGATCGCGATCTCGTGGCTGCTCGACCACGGCTTCGACCGCATCGCCTACCTCGATGTCGACGTCCACCACGGCGACGGTGTCCAGCGTGCCTTCTACGCCGATCCACGAGTGCTGACGATCTCGCTGCACCAGCATCCGGCGACGTTGTGGCCCAACACCGGCTGGCCCACCGAGACCGGGCTCGGCGCGGCGGAGGGCACCTCGATCAACCTGCCGCTGCTGCCCGGCACCCGGGATGCCCAGTGGTTGCGCGGATTCCACGCGGTCGTGCCCGGCGCGGTGGCCGCCTTCCGGCCGCAGATCATCGTCAGCCAATGCGGGGTGGACACCCATCGCGAGGACCCGCTGGCCGACCTGGAACTCACCGTGGACGGCCAGCGCGCGGCCTTCCTGGCGATGCGCGAGCTGGCCGACCGCCATGCCGAGGGCCGCTGGCTGGCGATCGGGGGCGGGGGGTACGGCGTGGTGCGGGTGGTACCGCGCGCCTGGACGCATCTGCTCGCCGCGGCTCTGGACCGGCCGCTGGCGCCGGAGACGCCGGTCCCGGCCGGCTGGATCGACCAGGTCCGCGCCGCCGCGCCCCGGGTGCAGCCGCCGACCAGCATGGGCGACGGCGGCGACACCGCCTACCTGCCCTGGGACGGTCCCGGCGGCACCCCCGAGGTCGGCGACGCGGGCCAGATCCGGGCCCAGCGGGCGATCGACACCGCGATCACGGCCACCCGGCGGGCGAGCTTCGCCCTGCTCGGGCTCGACCCGGAGGACCCTCGTGACTGAGCCGCTGCTGCCCGACACTCCCGATACGCCCGCGAATCCGCCTGCGCCACCCCAACACTGGTACGGCGATGTGCTCGCCTCCGACGGAGGCGTTGTCCGCGTGCGCCCGATCGTGCCCGCCGACGCCCCGGCGCTGGCCACGTTCCACGCCGCGCTGTCGGATCGCACCCGGTATCTGCGCTATTTCGGTCCGTACCCGCGGATCTCGCCCAAGGACATGTACCGCACCACGCATGTGGACTACCACGATCGGGTCGGGCTGGTCGCCCTGCTCGGGGACGCGATCATCGGCGTCGCCCGCTACGAACTGCTCGATCGTCGAGGCCCGCGCGCCGCCGAGGTGGCCTTCGTGGTCGCCGACGAGCACCAGGGCCGTGGTCTGGGCTCGGTGCTGCTCGAGCACCTCGCCGGCGCGGCGGCCGAGAACGAGGTGATGGCCTTCGTCGCGGAGGTGCTCGCCGAGAACGAGGCGATGATCACCGTGTTCCGCGACGCCGGCTATCAGCTGCAGCGCAGTCGGGACGGCGCCGAGGTGCACCTGGAGTTCGCGATCGATCCCACCGAAGCGCTGCGCACCGTGCGGGATGCGCGGGAGGCGGCCTCGGAGGCCCGCAGCGTCGGCAACCTGCTGGCGCCCGGGTCGGTGGCGGTGATCGGCGCCTCGCCTGAGCGGACCAGGGTCGGTGGCGCCGTGCTGGCGAACCTGCTCGCCGGCGGCTTCAGCGGGCCGGTGTTCCCGGTGAACCCGAACCGCCGATCGGTGCGAGGCGTGCGCGCCTACGCCACGGTCCGCGAGATCCCCGACGAAGTGGACCTGGCGGTCGTCGCGGTGCCTCCGGCCGCGATCGGGTCGGTGCTCGACGACTGTATGGCCAAGGGGGTGAAGGGCCTGGTGGTGCTCACGGCCGGCTTCGGCGAGACCGGGCCCGAGGGCCTGGCCGCCGAACACGAGCTGGTCGCCGCGGCGCGCGGCCACGGTATGCGGGTGGTCGGGCCCAGCGCACTCGGCATCGCCAACACCGACCCGGCGGTGGGCCTCAACGCCACCCTGGCCCCGGTGCTGCCCGAGCGCGGGCGGATCGGGTTCTTCTGCCAGTCCGGCCCGCTCGGCGCGGCGATCCTGGGGGAGGCCGCGGCGCGCAATCTCGGCCTGTCGACGTTCGTGTCGGCGGGTAACCGCGCCGATGTCTCCGGCAACGATTTGCTGCAGTTCTGGGACACCGCCGCCGATACCGAGGTGATCCTGCTGTACCTGGAGAGCTTCGGTAATCCGCGCAAGTTCTCCCGGCTGGCCCGGCGGGTGGCGCGGGGCAAGCCGATCGTGGCGGTGAGCAGCGGCAGGCTGGCCGCGGGCGCCGATATGGATCGCACGGTGGTGCGTGACCTGTTCGCCCAGGCCGGGATCATCCAGGTCGACTCCATCTCGGAACTGTTCGACTGTGCGGCGCTGCTGGCGTGTCAGCCGTTGCCGCGCGGGCCACGGGTGGCGGTGGTCGGCAACAGCGCCGCGCTGAACTGGCTGGCCATCGATGCCGCGCACGGCGAGGGCCTGCGGGTGCGCCGGCCCGCCTCGGTCGTGGATCGTGGACCCGGTGTGCGGCCGACCGAGCGCACCGTCCACAGCGCGCCGGTCGACGGGCCGGTGGATCTGGGCCCGGAGGCGACCCCGGCCGACTACCGGGAGGCGGTGCAGGCCGCGCTGCGCAGTGACGAGGTCGACGCCGTGATCGTCGTCGTGGCCCCGCCGGTGCCGGTACCGATGGCCGGCTTCGCCGACGCGCTGCGGGCGGCGGCCGCGGCGGCGCCGGGCAAGGACAAACCGGTGCTGACCACCTTCGTCGCCGAGTCGGGCATTCCGAAGCTGCTGGCGGTGCGCACGACCGGTGGCGCGCCGGCCAGGGGCTCGATCCCGTCCTATCCGGACCCGGAACGCGCGGCCAGGGCGCTGGCCCGGGTCGAGCGGTACGCCCGCTGGCGGGACCGGCCGGTCTCCCCGGTCGTGCGACCGCCGGGCATCGACACCGCGGCGGCGGCGGACCTGGTGGCGGGCTGGCTGGCGGATTCGGGTGGGCGCTGGCTCACCGACGAGGAAACGGTGCGGCTGCTGGGCTGCTACGGCATCGACGTGGTCGAGTTCCGGGCGGTGCGCGACGCCGAGCAGGCAGTGGCGGCCGGCGAGGAACTGGGCTATCCGGTCGCGGCGAAGGCCACCGGGGAGTTGTGGCGGCGCAGGCCGGACCTGCTCGGGGTGCGCCTGGACCTGTGGACGCCCGACGCGGTCCGCCAGGCCTACACCGATCTGGTCGAGATCTGCGGCGATCCGCTGCTGCACGTGCAGAAGATGGCGACCAAGGGCATGGGCTGTGTCCTGCGCGTCACCGACGACCCCTCGTTCGGTTCGGTGATCGAATTCGGGCTCTCGGGCCTGATCATCGAGTTGCTCGGGGACCGCGCGTTCCGCGCGCTGCCGCTCACCGCCGAGGAATCCGTGGCCCTGATCGAGGCGCCACGCGCCGCGCCGCTGCTGTCCGGTGGGCAGGCCGGACCGGCGGTCGACAAGGCGGCGCTGGCCGAACTGGCGCAACGCATCTCGGCCCTGTTCGACGACATCCCGCAGATGCGCGAGTTGTCCTGCGATCCGGTGCTCGCGGCGCCGTCTTCGGCCGAGATCATCTACGCGCGCGCCCGGATCGGCCCGGAGCCGAGCCGGTTCGACACCGGTCCGCGCCGACTGGCCTGAGCGGGGGTCCCCGACGAACAACGCCGACCGGCTCGCGACCCCGGAGGGGAGAGGTCGCGGACACCGGTCGGCGTTTCGGCAGACGACCCCGCGGGGCCGTCGGGTTCTCGGGGATCAGCTGGCGTAGGCGCGCAGCCGATCGGCGCGCTCACCCTTGCGCAGCTTGGACATGACCTCGCGCTCGATCTGGCGGACCCGCTCGCGGGACAGCCCGAACAGCTTGCCGATCTGGTCCAGGGTGCGGGGCTGGCCGTCGTCGAGGCCGAAGCGCAGACGGATGACCTGCTGTTCGCGCTCGTCGAGGGTGGCCAGGACACTGCGCACGTCGTGGTGCAGCAGGCCGGCGATGACCGCGCTTTCGGCGGAGGTGGCCTCGGAGTCCTCGATGAAGTCGCCCAACGGGGCTTCCTCGTCGTTGCCGACCGGCATGTCGAGGCTGACCGGGTCGCGGCTGTGGTCGAGCAGGTCGGCGATCTTCTCCACCGGGATACCCGACTCGTTTGCGAGTTCGGCGTCGGTGGCCTCGCGGCCGAGCTGCTGATGCAGTTCACGCTTGATCCTGGCGAGCTTGTTGACCTGCTCGACCAGGTGCACGGGGAGCCGGATCGTACGGCTCTGATCGGCCATGCCGCGGGTGATGGCCTGGCGGATCCACCACGTGGCGTAGGTGGAGAACTTGAAGCCCTTGGCGTAGTCGAACTTCTCCATCGCGCGGATCAGTCCGAGGTTGCCCTCCTGGATCAGGTCGAGCAGCGGCATACCGCGGCCGGTGTAGCGCTTGGCCAGTGAGACGACCAGGCGCAGGTTGGCCTCGAGCAGATGCGAGCGGGCGGCCTGCCCCTCGCGGACCAGAATCGCCAGATCACGCTTGCGGGTCGCCGATAACCGCTTACCCGTCTCGAGCAGGTGCTGGGCATACAGGCCCGCCTCGATACGCTTGGCCAACTCGACCTCGTCGGCCGCCGTGAGCAGTGCCGTGCGGCCGATTCCGTTCAGGTACACGCGTACCAGGTCGGCGGCCGGGCTCTGGGCGTCGATATCGGACTCGCTGGGGCGCACACGAGTAGTGGCGGGGCTTGTCATGACTTGCCTCCTGTCGGTGGTGTCTCACTCCGATCAACGGACCCGACTTAGAGAAAGTTCCCGATCGCGCTGGTGATAAACCGCTCTGAGCTGCGTGTTCCCACCTGTACGGCTGAGAAGTTCCTGAGAAGAGCACCGTGGCCGGAACTCGGCCCCCACCGCCGGTCGGCTCAGACGGGTCGCACCAATCCGTGGCGCACCAGACCTGCCACGACACCGAGTGCCTGGGCGGCGAACTCCGGGGTCACCTGATCGGCGCCCTCGGCGAGGGCCAGCAGTTCGAGCAGTTCGTACAACGGCAGACCGTCCGGTCGCATTCCCGCGATCAGGGCCACCGTGGACTCGTCGACCTCGTGCTGCCAGCGCGGACCGTCGCCGCGATGCAGCCGCGCGACCTGCTCTTCCCAGCCGTGCTCGCCGGGCAGATACACCCGTTCCAGGGCGGTGGCCGGGCTCGGGGCGAAACGGGAGGTCCAGGCGAGGCGGTCGTCGGCGGCCACGGCGCGCAGCCAGGCCGAGCGGGCGAAGTAGGCGGGCGCCTCGTCACCGAGCGGATCGTCGAAGCCGTGGGTGAGGTCCTCGGCCATCAGCTCGGTCGGCCCGTCGATGGCATGCAGGTAGACGAACCCGAACCCGATGCCCTCGACATCGGCGGCCTCGAACGCCGCCAGCCACGCCTCGGCCCTGGCCTGGGCGGCCGGGTCGCGCGGGTCCAGCCCGGCGTCGCGCAGCCAGGTACCCACATAGAGTGCCGGATCGGCGACATCGCGCTGCACGACCCAGGCGTCGACGCCGTGGGCGGGCAGCCACGACGACACCCGCTGCCGCCAGTCCTGGCCCTCGATATGCACCCAGGCGGCGAGCATGGCCGCGGTGCCACCGGGGGCCAGCAAGCCGGGCGCCTGCCCGATCACCAGCTCGCTGGCGCCGTCCAGCGCGAGCCCGGAGTCGCGGTAGGTGTGCTCGATGCGCGCGGGGCCCACCACGAACGGGGGATTGGCCACGATCTGATCGAAGGTGCGGCCCGCGACCGGCTCGAACCAGGACCCTTCGAGTAGTTCGATGTCGAGTTCGTTCAGGGTGGCGGTGGCCTCGGCCAGCCACAGCGCTCGGGAGTTGACATCGGTGGCGGTGACCCGGCCCGCGTAGCTCGCCGCGTGCACGGCCTGCACGCCGCAGCCGGTGCCCAGGTCCAGCAGGGTGCCCACCGGTTCGGTCGGCGTGGCGCGCAGCAGCGACAGCGAGGCGTGCCCGACCCCGAGCACATGGTCCTCGGTGAGGGCGCGCCTGCGCATCGAATCGTCGAGGTCGGACAGGATCCAGCGGGTGCCGGCGCCGGTGTCGAGCGGGCGCAGATCCAGCGCGGCCCTGAGCTCGTCACCGTCGCGGGCCAGCAGACCCGCCGCGACGGCGTCGTCGATCCGGACCGGCGACAGCGCGGCGGCGACCTCGCGTGCGGGCAGCGCGTCACCGAGCAGCAGCAGCCGGATCAGCGTGCCCAGCTCGCCCGCCGCACGTGCCACCCGGCGCACGGGCACCGGCTCGGAGCGGCCCAGCGCGGCGTGCACGTCGGGACCCAGCGCCTCCACCAGCGTGTCGGCGTCGTAGCCGACGCGGATCAACGCCGTGCGCAGGTCCGGGCACAGCGCGGTGAGCAGGGAACCGGTGGCGGTGGGGTTCGTAGACACCCGCCTACTGTGCCAGGGCGGCGCGTGCCCGGATCGACCAGCTACGGCCGCGTGTCGCGCGCCACGCCGGACATGCGACCGCAGGCCGTCGGCGGATGCGTCCCCCGGCGGGTGGTCGACGGTGTCGCTACCCCCGCCCGGGTGATGCGCCCGGGGCACTCGGCCGCCGGGCGAACGCGCGACAGTGACGAAGGTGGGCCCGGTTGCCGCTGTGTCAGCCGGTATAGGGGTCACGGCCGGTGACGCAGTAGACCGCGGAACCGGGGTCGCGCAGCACGATCCAGCGTTCGCCGTCGGCGACCCGGGTGGCGCCCAGGGATTCGTGCCAGGCGGCGGTGGCGGCGATGTCGGAGGAGGCCAGGTCGGGGTGGGCGCCGGCGGGCCGGGCCTCGTCGAGACGCTGGAGCAGCAAGTGCAGCGGCTGGTCGGGGCCACGCAGGCGGGAGAATTCGGGGCGGCGGCCCGGCTGGTGGGTCCAGCCGGTCAGCGCTCGCCAGAAAGCGGTGTCGGTCGCGATGTCGGCGGGGGACAGGTCGAGGCAGATCTGATCGAGGCGGGTCACGGTGCCGTCCGGCGCGGTCGAGACGACGACCGGGGGCGGTGTCGCGTCCTCGGGCGCGGGGGCGTCCGCGTGCATCGGAGTGAAGCAGAACGTCTGTCCGGCGGGCGATTCCAGCACTGTGTAGTCGCGCTCGACCGTGACGACCCGGGCGCCGAGATCGGTCGCGGTCGCCACCGCGGCGGCGACGTCGTCGACATCGAGATCGAGGTGGACGCCGCCGTCGCCACCGACGCGCTGCATCTTGAGCCAGGCGGGACCGGTGGCCGGGAGCAGGGTGACGAATTCGCTTTGCGCGCCACGAGGTTCGGACACGGTCGAGCCGGTGACCGTCGCCCAGAACCGGACGCAGTCGTCGAAACCGGCGGCGGGGCGGTCGAGAAAGGCCCACGTCCAGCGAATCATGCTGTCTCCGTTTCGAGATGGATCGGGTACGCGGTGGGGCCGACGAAGTACCGGCCCGGACCGGAGGTCCTGTCCGCACGGTAGGCGGTCGTGGGCGCGCTGTCGACCGTGATCACGCCGGACCGCGGGTTGGCAGGATATCTGCGAAAGATGTCATCGCGGCCACTCGTTCGTGCCGCGAGGTTCCGGCACCCTGTTCCGGTGACCGATCTCCGCGCACCCCTGCCGCCCGCCGGCGACGACCCGGCCGAGGGCGCCCCGGCCGTCCCCGACGCCACCGATCGGCGCGGTCGCGCCCCGCACCCGGCCTGGATCGTGGCGGGCGTCGGTTTCGTCGCCCTGCTCGGCGCCGCCGCCTTCCGATCGGTGCCCAGCGTGCTGATCGACCCGCTGCANCGACGCCACCGATCGGCGCGGTCGCGCCCCGCACCCGGCCTGGATCGTGGCGGGCGTCGGTTTCGTCGCCCTGCTCGGCGCCGCCGCCTTCCGATCGGTGCCCAGCGTGCTGATCGACCCGCTGCACGTCGAGTTCGGCTGGTCACACGCGACGATCTCGGCGGCCGTGTCGCTGAACATGCTGCTCTACGGGGTGATCTCACCGTTCGCGGCCGCGTTGATGGATCGCTTCGGCATCCGCCGGGTGGTGTGCGCGGCACTGGTGCTGATCGCGGCGGGCAGCGGGCTGACGGTGTTCATGACCCAGGCCTGGCAGCTGGTGGCGACCTGGGGTCTGCTGGTCGGAGTGGGCGTCGGCTCGATGTCGATGCCGTTCGTCGCCACCATCACCGGCCGCTGGTTCGTGCGCAGCCGCGGTCTGGTCACCGGCGTGCTCACCGCCGCGGGCGCGACCGGTCAGCTGGTGTTCCTGCCCCTGGTCTCGATGCTGGCGCACGCGCACGGCTGGCGGCTGCCCGCGGTCATCGTGGCGGCCGTGGCACTGGTTGTGGTGCCGCTGGTGTGGCTGTTCGTGCGGGACTACCCGAGCGATGTCGGGGTGCGGGCCTACGGCGCACCCGCGGGATCGGACGCGGGGGTGCGCGTCGCGGTCGCCGGTGGCGCGAGCCGGGCGCTGCGGGTACTGGCCTCGGCTGCGCGCAGGCCCGGATTCTGGCTGCTGGCAGGCGGCTTCGCGGTATGCGGCGCCTCCACCAACGGCCTGGTCGGCACGCACTTCGTGACCGCGGCCCACGACCACGGCATGCCGCCGACCACCGCGGCGGGCCTGCTGGCGCTGGTCGGGATCTTCGACGTGGCGGGCACCATCGCCTCGGGCTGGCTCTCCGACCGCGTCGATCCGCGCTACCTGCTGCTCGGGTACTACTCGCTGCGCGGGCTCTCGCTGCTGATCCTGCCCTCGCTGCTCGGCCCGCACACCCAGCCGAGCATGTGGGTGTTCGTGGTCTTCTACGGCCTGGACTGGATCGCCACCGTCCCGCCGACCGTGCTGCTGTGCCGGGAACTGTTCGGCGCCGACGGGCCGATCGCGTTCGGTTGGGTGTTCGCCGCCCATCAGGTCGGCGCGGCGATCGCGGCCACCGGCGCGGGTCTCATTCGCGACCTGCAGGGCTCCTACGACCTGGCCTGGTACCTCGCCGGCGCGCTGTGCGGCCTGGCGGCGCTGATGTCGATGCTGGTGCGGCGGCCGTCAGCCGTCGATGGCCTTGTGCGGACGTGAGTCCAGCGCGATCTGGTTCGCGCGGCCGTCCCAGCGGCTCGGCTCGTCCTTGGTGCGCGGCGGACGGTCGTTGGCGATGAGCACGGCGATCCACGGCAGCGGCACCGAGGCCACGATGATCAGAATCGAGATCAGCGGGTTCTCGAACGCGCTGTAGGCGACCGCGGCCAGGATCAGGCAGGGGATGCGGAAGGCCATGATGATCGTGTAGCGGCGGACGCGGGCGCGATGCTGGTCGTCGAGTGACGGCGCGGCCTCGGTGATGAGCACCGGGTGCTTGGCGTCGGCGCCCGGGAAATAGCCGCGCGAGGAACTCGGCGCGGCGGGCATCGTCACCTCCGGGTCCGGTGTCGGCTCGTCGGCGCCGGGGGTGTCGCCGTGGGACTGCATACCCCGAGTCTTCCACTCGCCGCCGACGAACGCACACGCGGCTGGTCAGCGGTGCGCGCTCGGGATGCGGCATCATGGAAGGCGTGAGTACAGACACTCTGGTACGCCCGGAAACCACGACCGACGAGACGACCGGCGACGACGTCCCCAAGTTCTTCCACTACGTGAAGAAGGACCGGATCGCCGAGAGTGCCGTGATGGGCACGATGGTCGTCGCGCTGTGCGGCGAGGTCTTCCCGGTGACGCGTTCGCCCAAGCCGGGCTCACCGGTCTGCCCGGACTGCAAGAAGGTCTACGACGGCCTGCGCAAGGGCGGCGACTGAGCGGGTTCGGTGATCGGTGTGGTCGGCGCCTCGGGTGAGGCGTCGGCCGCTTCGTCGCGTCCGTCGTTCTCGCGTTCGTCGTCGTCGCCGCGGACCTGATTGCTGAACCATTCCTTGACCTGCTCCATCCGGGTGGCCCTGGCCGGCCAGAATTCCTGCACCGCGGCGTTGAACTCCGCGCCGAGAATCACCGCGAAGCCGAGGAAATAGGTGAACAGCAGGAACGCGATCGGGGTGGCCAGCGCGCCGTAGCTGACGCCGGTGGCGGTGATCCAGGCCAGATACCGGCGCAGCAGATCGCTGGCGCCCATGAAGAACACCCCCGCCACCAGTGCGCCGCCGAAGAGCCGGTGCCAGGGCAGCGACTTGTGCAGGGCCAGCTTGTAGAGCGTGGTCAGCCCGACGATCAGCAGCAAGCCGACGATCGGGTAGTAGAACGTGTCGATCAGGCGCAGGCCGGGTTCGCGCCAGGCCTCGGGCAGCACCCGGCCGATCCGGGTGGGTCCGAGCGCGATCACCGGCAGGATCAGCACCGCCGCGACCAGGAACTGCACGTACAACAGCAGCGCGAAGATCCGCTGCCAGACCGGGTGCCGGGCGTCCTGCTGGTCGTGGGCCTCCACGATCGCGTCGACGAAGGTCGCCATCGCCGAGGACCCGGCCCACAGCGACAGCACGAAGCCCACCGACACCACGGCGCCGCGGCCGCGGCCCAGCACGTCGTCGACGGTGGGTTCGATCAGGTCGGAGACGACCGACGGGCTGAAGAACTCCCGGCTGAACGCGATGATCTTGGCCTCCACGATCTGCACCGTGTCGGGCCCGAACAGCCCGCCCACGTAGCCGAGGCTGCCGAGCAGGCCGAGCAGCAGCGGCGCGAGCGAGAGCGTCTGCCAGAAGGCGGCGGCGGCCGACTTGGCGAAGATCGAGTTGTTCCAGCACTTCTGCGACACCCGGACCACCAGCCGCCACACCATGAGCAGCCACCGCACCACCCGGGTGTGTTCGCGGGGACGTTGCCCGTCGGCCCCGGCCGCGGTCACTGGCTGCGCGGGTAGACCGCCGGGCAGGGGTGCCTGCGGCGGGTGTGCCGCATCGGCTGCCCGGATCTGGTCGTTGCTCATCGTGTCTCCAGCATCCCGCACCTCGGCGGTCCGCGTGGTGCGGGCCGGGCATCGTGTCGGCGGGTAACAGGTAAATGGCCGGTGACCTCGGGCTGGGTTGTGATGCCGGTCGCCCACCCCGCGTCGGTTTGGCGACACGCCGCATCGGGCGGCTAGGGTCGTCTGCGTGACTGGGTCGGGTGGCGTCGCTGCGGCGAGAGAAGCGGGTACACCGGGCGATGCGGCCGCGGGGGGTGCGCCGGGTGGCTCCCTGCGCGCCTGGCAGCGGCGCGCGCTCACGAAATACCTTGCCACCAAGCCACGTGACTTCCTCGCGGTCGCGACCCCCGGCGCCGGTAAGACTACCTTCGCGCTGCGGGTAGCCGCGGAGTTGCTGGCCGATCGTACGGTCGATCAGGTGACCGTTGTCGCGCCGACCGAGCACCTCAAGCACCAGTGGGCCGCCTCGGCCGCCCGCTCCGGCATCCAGCTCGACTCGCGCTTCTCCAACAGCACCGGCGGCACCTCCGGCGACTATCACGGCGTCGTGGTGACCTACGCCCAGATCGCAGCCCATCCCGCGCGGCACCGGGTGCGCACCGAGAACCGCCGCACCCTGGTGATCCTCGACGAGATCCACCACGCGGGCGACGCCAAGAGCTGGGGCGAGGCCACCGAGGAGGCCTTCGGCGACGCGACGCGCAGGCTCGCGCTGACCGGAACCCCGTTCCGCAGCGACGATTCCAAGATCCCCTTCGTCACCTACGAGCCCGACGAGGCCGGCTTCCCGCGGTCGCGCGCGGACCACTCCTACGGCTACGCCGACGCCCTCGCCGACGGCGTCGTGCGCCCGGTGGTCTTCCTGGCCTACTCCGGTGACGCGCACTGGCGCGACAGCGCGGGCGAGGAACACACCGCCCGCCTCGGCGAACCGCTCAGCGCCGAGCAGACCGCGCGCGCCTGGCGCACCGCCCTGGACCCGGCGGGCGACTGGATCTCGGCGGTGCTGCGCGCGGCCGACACCCGGCTGCGCCAGCTGCGCGCCTCGGGCATCCCCGACGCGGGCGGCCTGGTGATCGCCACCGATCAGGAACGTGCCCGCGACTATGCCGAACTGCTGGAACACATCTCGGGCGAGCGGCCCGCCGTGGTGCTCTCCGACGACCCGCAGTCCTCGAGCCGTATCGACGAGTTCGCCAAGGGCACCCAGCCGTGGATGGTCGCGGTGCGCATGGTGTCCGAGGGCGTCGACGTGCCGCGCCTGGCCGTCGGCGTGTACGCGACGAGCGCGTCGACCCCGCTGTACTTCGCTCAGGCCATCGGCCGGTTCGTGCGTGCGCGCAAGCCCGGCGAGACCGCCAGTGTCTTCCTGCCGTCGGTGCCGGTGCTGCTGGACCTGGCCGCCCAGCTCGAGTTGCAGCGCGATCACGTCATCGGCAAGCCGCATCGCGAGAAGAACGCGCTCGACGACGAGCTGCTCATCGACGCGAACAAGACCAAGGACGAGCCGGGCGAGGAGGAGAAGTCCTTCGTCGCCCTGGCCGCCGACGCCGAGCTCGACCAGGTGATCTACGACGGCTCGTCCTTCGGCACCGCCACCATCGCCGGCAGCGACGAGGAGGCCGACTACCTGGGCATCCCGGGTCTGCTCGACGCCGACCAGATGCGCGCGCTGCTGCGCGAGCGGCAGACGCGTCAGCTCGCCGATCGCAGTGCCCAGGAGGCCGTCGCTCCCGCGCCCGCACCGGTCGTCGAACGGGTCGCGACGTCGGACAAGCTGGGCGAACTGCGCCGGGAACTCAACAGCCTGGTCGCGATGCACCACCATCGCACCGGCAAACCGCACGGCGTGATCCACGGCGAGCTCCGTCGCGAATGCGGTGGCCCACCCACGGCATTGGCCACCGCCGATCAGCTGACCGAGCGCATCGCCGCCCTGCGGCGTCAGTAGCGCGTCGGCTACGTCGTCGACGCCGCGAGTACCTCGAGGGCGCTGTCGACGGCGGCGCTGAGCTCGGCATGGCCGACGTCGTCTCTGGCCTGGATCGAGAGCCCGTAGAGGACGGTGCTGTACAGCGCCGCCAGCGCGGCGGTGTCGGTGCCGGGCCGCAGGTCGCCGTCGGCGACGCCGCGGTCGAGCCGCGCCCGGATGTCGGCGGTGGTGTGCCGGCGGGCTTCGGCGAGGAATGCGCGGACCGAGGCGTTGCGCGTGGTGTAGGTCGCGCCTGCCAGGACCACCATGCAACCGTGCGGCAGCTCGGGATCGGTGTAGACGGTGATGTTGTCGCGCAGCATCGCCTCGATGGCGGTGTAGGCGGTGGGTTCCTCGCGCAGGGCCCGTGCCGTGCGTGACCCTTCGGTGCGGCCGTAGAGCTCGACCGCGGCGCGGAACAGGGCTTCCTTGTCGCCGAAGGCGGCGTAGAGGCTGGGGGAGTTGATGCCCATGGCGGTGGTGAGGTCGGCCATCGAGGCGCCGTCGTAGCCGCGCTCCCAGAACACCTCCATGGCACGCCGCAGGGCGATGTCGCGGTCGAAACCGCGCGGGCGGCCGCGTTCTGCCATGGCGAACCTTTCTGTGTCGACCGACAAATATACCCCTGCGCCGCAGGCCGGTGAATTCTGTGTCGATCGATAAGAAACTCTTGACGCGCCCCGTCGTCGTGCGCTTGGCTATTTATGTACTGATCACTACACAAAGGAGCGAACCGATGACGAGCAGCACCGTGGCCCTGGTGACCGGCGGCAGCCGGGGGATCGGCGCCGCCATCGCCCGCGCACTGGCGGGCGCGGGCGCCGACGTGGCGTTCACCTATCAGCGCGACGAGGTCGCCGCGAAGGCCGTCGCCGCCGATATCGAGGCGCTGGGCAGGCGGGCCGTGCCGATCCGGGCCGACAGCGCCGACGCCGAGCAGATCGTCGCCGCGGTCGACCGCACCGCCCGGGACCTGGGCGGGCTGGACGTGCTGGTGAACAACGCGGGCATCTTTCCGGCCAAGCCGTACGGGGAATTCGGGCTCGACGAGATCGACCGCACACTGGGTATCCACGCCCGCGCCCCGTTCGTCGCAGGCCAGGCCGCGCTGGCATATCTGGGCGAGGGTGGACGGATCATCTCCATCGGGTCGAACCTGACCGATCGCGCGCTCTTCGGCGGCCTGGCGCTCTACAACCTGAGCAAGTCGGCGCTCAACGGCTACACCAAGGCGCTGGCCCGCGAACTCGGCCCGCGCGGGATCACCGTCAACCTGGTGCAGCCGGGACCCACCGACACCGACATGAACCCGGCGGGCAGCGATCACGCGCCGGTCCAGCGGGAGTTCAGCGCGCTGGGCCGTTTCGGCACGCCCGAGGACGTCGCCGATCTCGTCACGTTCCTCGCCGGTCCCGCCGGGCGGACCATCACCGGCGCGGTGATCACCATCGACGGCGGCACCAACGCCTGAGCGGGCCGGCGGACCGCCCGGCGCCGCCCCGATGTGTCAGACCGCGAAGAACCGCGTCGGATCGAGAGCATGGACGCTGGTCCAGCGGTGCTCCTGGACGGGTGCCTCGGTGTCGTCGGTCGCGTCGAAGTAGCCCTGCAGCTCCAGGGCGAGCCGCGGGTTCTCGTCGACCTGCCGGGCGATCGTGTACAGCACCGCGAGGATGTGCACGCACCGGGCGGTGCGCGCCGAGCACGAACAGTCGGTGCCGGCCAGGGCCGGAGCAGGCGAGTGGCCCGCGTCCAGCAGCGCACGGTGCATCTCGTCGGTGATCACCGAGGGGTCGGGGATCGTGTGCGCGATCGTGGTCACCGCGGCCCGCGTCAGCGGCACCACCTCGACATGGGCGATCGAGGCCTGACCACCTCGATGCAGATGGGCGCGGACCGTGCGCCCCTCGATCTCGGTGCGGACGCCGTGATTGCGGGCGATGCTGCGGGCGCGGGGCAGCAGCGGTTCCGGCTTGGTCTGGCGCAGCGGCTCGGCCAGCCGGACCCAGTCCCAGCCCCAGGGGGTGAAGCCGAATTCGTTGTCGGGCATCAGTTCGCTCGCTTCCGGCGCAGGATGTCGACCAGCGCGTCGTCGTCGAGGCGGGCCAGTTCGGCGATGCCGGCCGCGTCGGACAGGTCGGTCAGCGCCGACTTGCGGGTGTGCATCGCGGCGATGTGCTCCTCGACGGTGGTCGAACTGGTCAGCGTGGTGACGGTGACGGTGCGGGTCTGCCCGATCCGATGGGCCCGGTCGGAGGCCTGCGCCTCGACGGCCGGATTCCACCAGCGATCGAAGTGGATCACGTCGGCGGCGCGGGTGAGGGTCAGGCCCGTGCCCGCGGCGCGCAGGCTCAGCACGAGCACCGGTGGACCGTCCGGTGATTGGAACGCGGTGACGATCCCGGCCCGCTGGTCGGCGTCGAGCCCGCCGTGGAAGAACGGCGCGGTGACGCCGAACTGTTCGGCGAGATGGCGCACCAGCAGCTCGCCGGTCGCCCGGTACTGGGTGAAGAGCAGGGTGGGGTCGCCGGTGTCGAGATTGGTGGCCACGATGTCGGTGCAGAGGTCGAGTTTGCCGGAGCGCCCGGCGAGTTCGTCCAGATCGCCGGAGACCAGCCCGGGATGGTTGCACACCTGTTTGAGCCCGGTGAGCGCGGCGAGCACGCGGCCCTGACGCTGCAGACCGGACCCGAAGCCCTCGTCGAGCGCCTCGGCGAGCACCGCGTCGTAGACCCGTTCCTGCTCGGCGGTCAGATCGCACAGCAGGTCGCTGTGGATCTTCGCCGGCAGCGACGCCGCGACCTGGAGCTTCTTACGCCCGAGCACGACCGGTTCCACCGCGTCGCGCAACCGGGCCGCCGCCGCGGCCGATCCCTCCTCGATCGGTTTGACGAACCGGCGCCGGAACTGGGTGCGGTGGGCGAACAGTCGCGGCACGGTCAGGTGCAGCAGCGCGAACAGCTCGTCGAGATGGTTCTCCACCGGCGTGCCGGTCAGCGCGACCTTGGCGTCGGCGGGGAGTGCCTTGGCGGCCCGCGACACCTGGGTGCGCGGATTCTTCAGTGCCTGGGCCTCGTCGAACACCACGGTGGCCCAGGAGGTCTCGGTCAACGCGGCCCCGTGCAGGCGCAGCGTCGGATATCCGGTGACCACGATCGTGCCGGGCGCGGCGGGCACCTCGCCGCCGCGCCAGGACACGGCGGTCAGATCCGGCGCGAACCGCGCGATCTCGTGCACCCAGTTGCCCACCAGCGAGGTCGGGCATACCACCAGTTGCGGCCCGTCGGCCCGGCCCCGCAGGAACCCGATGGTCTGCACGGTCTTGCCGAGACCCATCTCGTCGGCCAGTACCGCACCGCCGTAGGCGGCGACGGTCTCGCGCAACCAGCTCACCCCCCGTACCTGGTAGGGGCGCAGGGTGGCGTCGAGCAGCCCGGCCAGCTCGACGGCGGCCACTTCGGTCTCCCGCAGTACCCGGACCGCCCGCTGCGCCGAGCAGACCGCGGTGCCGACGGCATCGGGGACGGCATGGGCGGCGACGGGCAGGTCGGCGGCCGCGTCGGGTCGGACCTCGGCGTCCGGGCCGAGCAGGGCACGCCACGCCAGCGTCGACGGCGCGAGGTCGACGGCGGCCAGCGCGGCCAGCTCGGTGGGTGTCACCACGGCCGCCGGGATCTCGGTCGGCTCGATCGCGCCGCGCTCGCCGACCGGCAGCGCGAGGGTGAGCCGTTCCTGGTCGCCGACGTCCGTCGGCGCGGGACCGGCGCCGTGGCCGGTCCAGGTCCACAGGGCGAACAGGTGACGGTCGGGGAGATAGGTGGCCTGTGTGGCGGGCAGAGCGGTCTCCTCTGATCGGGCAGCACGAACGACCTAACAACGTACACTGTACTGAGTTTGTTCCCGACCGCCAGAAAGGACGGCGCGTGCCCACCGACGGCGACGAATCCACCGCACAGGCCACCCGCATCCTCGAACTGCTGTGGCGGCACGCCCTGCCGGCCAAGCCGGGCGCGCGCGGCCCGAAACCCGGTGTCACGGTCGACGCGGTGGTCGCCGCGGGCATCGCGCTGGCCGACCGGGACGGCATCGAGAAGCTGACGATCCGCGCGGTCGCCGCCGAACTCGGGTTGCGCGCCATGAGCCTCTACACCTATGTCCCCAGCAAGGACGCGCTGCTGGTGCTCATGGTCGACGCCGTCGCCGCCGACGACCCGCCGATCCCGGCCGACCTGCCGATCCGCGACCGGATGATCGCCGTCGCTACCCGGATCCGGTCCGAGCTGATCGCCCATCCCTGGCTGCTGGGGGTCTCGCCGTGGCGGCAGGTCCTCGGCCCGGCCAGGATGCGCCGCTACGAACGTCAACTCGCCGCGATCGAGGGCATCGGGCTCGACGACCTCGCGATGGACCGCGCGATCGCGGTGCTCACCGACTTCGCCACCGGCAACGCCCGCCTCGCCGTCGCGGCGGCGGGCGCGACGGCCCAGCTCAGCGACGCGGACTGGTGGCAGGTGCACGGCCCCCTGCTGGCCCAGGTGATGCCCGCCGAGGAGTTCCCGCTGGCCGGGCGCGTCGGCACCACCGTCGGCGAGCACTACCAGGCACCGGCCGATCCCGACGGTGCCTTCGTCTACGGGGTCGCGACGCTGGTCGACGGCATCCTCGCCGACGCCGCGGGCTGATCCCGGACACGCAACAGCGGGCGTCCGGATTCCGGATCGCCCGCTGTCGGGTGTTCTGTTGTCAGATGTTGTTGTTTCGGACGCGAGGAGTGGTCAGAGAGCGGGAGCGGATTCCGTGTCGATCACGGCTTCGAGCTCGCGCAAACGGTCCATGTGTTCATTCGCGTGGTGCTGGCAGAAGAGCAACTCGCCACCCGCGGGAAGAACGGCACGCACTCGGGCAGCCGCCCCGCAACGATCGCAACGATCGACCGCGGTCAGTGGGGTGCTGGTCAGGGTTCCTGGCATGACTCCTCCGTCCCGGCTCCCGGCGCTGCGTGGCCGTTCGCCTAGGTGTGGGCCCCGTGGTCACTCCACGTGGCTCGCGTCCGCTACTTCCCAGCAGGGGTACGACTACTTTGTCAGACGTTCGGGGTTCAGGCTTTGTTCCCGGAAGTGAATCTTTGTGTTTTCGATAACACGACCTGCGGTTTCGCTGAAAGCGAACATGTGCTGGTCGTGGTCACGAGCCCTCGCCGACCACTCGCGGTGCCGTCGCTGCCACCTCCCACTCGCTCCTGTCACTCACCGATATGTCGCTCGCTGCGGTGTTGCTCGTTACGTCCCGAGCGACCTCGAAGTGCGCCGTACCGATCATCCTGTGACAGGGTCGTGAACGTCCGATCCTGTTGTCTACCCGGAGATTACCCGTGACGTCCGACACTCACACGCTGGTTCACCTGTGTACTTCCCAAGAATGGGACGACGCACAACGGGCAGGCGAGCGCCGACCGCCCTCGCTGTCGGAGAGCGGCTTCGTGCACCTGTCCACGCCCGCTCAGGTCCATCTGCCCGCCAACCGGCTCTTCGCGGGCCGCACCGACCTCGTGGTGCTGTGGCTCGACCCGGCCCGGTTCACCGGCGAGGTGCGCTGGGAGCCGGGCGTGCCGACCGATCCGGCCTCGATGTTGTTCCCGCATCTTTATGCCCCGCTGCCCGTCGCCGCCGTGCTCGAGGCCGCCACGTATTTGCCGGGACCGGACGGCCGCTTCGATACGCCCCGGCGCGGCACAGTGGCGTAGGCCATATCGGCGCGGGGTGCGCGGCTACTGTGGAGGGGTGAACGTCGACGTCACAGCGCTACCGGGGATCGGAGTGCGCAAGGATTTCGAGGTCAAGTCGGGACGTCGCGTCGGGGTGGTCGCCCACCGCGACGGTGACATCGACCTGATCGTGTCCAAACCCGACGACCCGGACGCGATCGCGGCTCAGGTGCCGCTGTCCACCGACGAGGCGTCGGTGCTGGCGAACCTGCTCGGCGCGCCGCAGCTGGTCGCCAAACTCAACGACGACCATCGTGATCTGCCGGGCATCACCACCCGGCAGCTCGCGATCGGGGACGAATCGCCCTACGCGGGACGCACACTCGGTGAGACCGCGATGCGCACCCGCACCAAGACCTCGATCGTCGCGGTGATGCGCGCCGGTCAGCTGCACCCGTCGCCCGGCCCCGACTTCACCTTCACCGAGGGTGACCTGCTCGTGGTCGTCGGCACCCCGGACGGCCTGGACGCGGCCGCGAAGATCCTCGCGCACGGCTGACCGCCGTGACCTCGCAGGCCCTGGCTCTGCTCGAGCTCGGTGTGATCTTGTTCGCGCTGGGGATCTGCGGGCGGGTGGCGGGCCGGTTCGGCATGTCGCCGATCCCGCTGTACCTGCTGGGTGGGTTGGCCTTCGGCCGCGGCGGTTACCTGCAGTTGGAGGCGGCCACCGAGTTCGGGCACCTGGCCAGTGAGATCGGCGTCGTGCTGCTGCTGTTGCTGCTCGGGCTGGAGTACACCGCCCCCGAGCTGATGACCGGTCTGCGGCGCTCCTGGGCGGCGGGCCTGGTGGATCTGGTGGCCAACGCGCTGCCCGGCGCCGCAGTGGCGCTGATCCTGGGCTGGGGCGTGACCGGCGCCGTGGTGCTCGGCGGCGTCACCTACATCTCGTCGTCGGGGATCGTCGCCAAGGTGCTCGACGACCTCGGCCGCCTCGGTAACCGCGAGACTCCCGTGGTCCTGTCGATCCTGGTGCTCGAGGACCTGGCGATGGCGGTATACCTGCCGATCCTGACCATGATGCTGGCGGGCCTGAGCCTGCTGAGTGGGCTGATGTCGCTGGCCGTCGCGCTGGCGACCATCTCGGTGGTGCTGGTGGTGGCGCTGCGGTTCGGGCGGGTGGTCTCGGCGGTGCTCGACAGCGCCGACCGCGAGGTGTTCCTGCTGCAACTGCTCGGCGCCGCGCTGCTGGTGGCGGGCGCGGCCTCGGCGCTCAACGTCTCGGCCGCGGTCGGCGCGTTCCTGCTCGGCATCGCGATCTCGGGCTCCACCGCGCACGAGGCGGCCAAACTGCTCGAGCCGCTGCGCGATCTGTTCGCCGCGATCTTCTTCGTCGCCTTCGGGCTGTCCATCGATCCGGCCGCGATCCCGCCGGTGTTCGGCTGGGCGGTGGCGCTGGCGGTGATCACCGCGGGCACCAAGGTGGGCGTCGGCTGGTGGGCGGCGAGCAGGCAGGGGATCCGCCGGATGGGTCGCGCGCGGGCGGGCGCCGCGCTGGTGGCGCGCGGCGAGTTCTCCATCGTCATCGCCGGTCTGGCGGTCGCCTACGGCAAGGTCGATCCCCGGCTGGCCGCGCTCGCCTCCGCCTATGTGCTGCTGATGGCGATCCTCGGACCGATCGCGGCCAGGGTCGTCGAGCCGGTCGTCGAATTCACCCGGCGCCGTGTGGGTCTGGCGCCGAGCTGATCAGTCCACGACCCGGCGCGGCCAG
Organism: Nocardia sp. No.11; assembly: GCF_038752175.1. Taxonomy (NCBI): domain Bacteria; kingdom Bacillati; phylum Actinomycetota; class Actinomycetes; order Mycobacteriales; family Nocardiaceae; genus Nocardia; species Nocardia sp. No.11. The sequence continues at coordinate 24,228 of NZ_JBCGFB010000055.1, forward strand.
GCGCCGACGCCGTCGTAGACCAGTTCCTCGGTGTGGTGCTCCACGTAGGGGTGCGGCGGCATCGGTGCCACCGGCGTGACCTCGCGCTGCGGGCGGGGCTGGGGCCGGCGGCGGGAGGTCAGCCACATCCGCGGCAGCGCCTCCTCGTTCTCGATCTCGGTGAGGCTCACGCTGATCAGCACCAGCATGGTGACGATGCTGCTGACACCGATCAGCGGGGCCAGCAGGTCCATCGCGCCCGAGCCGGCGGGCGGCGCCGCCAGATGGTTCGAGTGGGCGTGCATGGCGGCCATGCCGGTGTAGTGCATGCCGCAGACCGCGACGCCCATGATGACCGCCGCGCCGACCGTCGCGAGGAAACCCTTGACGCGCAAGGTGAACCAGAGCGCCACGATCGAGGCGACCACCGCGATCACCATCGACAGGGTGACGAACTTCGCGTCGTAGCTCACCGTCGCCGTCGACTTCATCGCGTACATACCGGAGTAGTGCATGGTGCCGACGCCGAGCCCGGTGATCGTCCCGCCCGCCAGCAGCGAGCGCAGCGTGGGCTGGGGCTTGTTGACCATGAACAGCCCGATCCCGACGACGACCATCGCGGTGATCGCGCTGAACAGCGTCAGCGGAATGTCGAAGCGGATCTCCGCGCCGCGGATGGAGAAGCCGAGCATCGCGATGAAATGCATGACCCAGATGCCGGTCCCGCCGATCGCGATCGCGGCGCCGATCAGCCAGCCGACCCGTCCCTCCACCGCGTTGCGGCCGCGGGCCGCGCACTGCAGGCCGAGCAGGCACCCGGTGACGGACATGAAATACGCGAGAACGGGAGTGATCCAGCCGTAGCTGAAGTGATAGATGTCGAGCACGCCGCGAAAACCCTCAATGCCAGTACCGCTGACCGGCTGGCGGTAGAACGAAAAGCTGGGAGTGACGATACGGCGAAGATCGCGAATCCACGTCGTTCACAGCGCAATCCGTCACTGTGGGTTTGATCACGAAACGGTTACCGAATTCGGCTCATGGGGAATACCGACCGATCGGCACGTGCATTCGGAAATAAAGAAGCCCGTGCCCATCCGAAGATGGACACGGGCTCTCGTGTCGTCGGCGCTAGTCGAGGTAGTCGCGCAGTACCTGCGAGCGGCTCGGGTGGCGCAGCTTGCTCATGGTCTTCGACTCGATCTGACGGATGCGCTCACGCGTCACGCCGTAGACCTGGCCGATCTCGTCGAGGGTGCGCGGCTGGCCGTCGGTGAGGCCGAAGCGCAAGCGCACCACGCCCGCCTCACGCTCGGACAGCGTCTCCAGCACCGACTGCAGCTGATCCTGTAGCAGGGTGAAGCTCACCGCGTCGACCGCGACGACGGCCTCGGAGTCCTCGATGAAGTCACCCAGCTGGCTGTCGCCCTCGTCGCCGATGGTCTGGTCCAGCGAGATCGGCTCACGCGCGTACTGCTGGATCTCCAGCACCTTCTCCGGCGTGATGTCCATTTCCTTGGCCAGCTCCTCCGGCGTGGGCTCACGGCCCAGGTCCTGGAGCAGCTCGCGCTGGATGCGGCCGAGCTTGTTGATGACCTCGACCATGTGCACCGGGATACGGATGGTGCGGGCCTGGTCGGCCATGGCGCGGGTGATGGCCTGACGGATCCACCACGTCGCATAGGTCGAGAACTTGTAACCCTTGGTGTAGTCGAACTTTTCGACCGCGCGGATCAGGCCGAGGTTGCCCTCCTGGATCAGGTCCAGGAACGCCATGCCGCGACCGGTGTAGCGCTTGGCCAGCGAGACCACCAGCCGGAGGTTGGCCTCGAGCAGGTGGTTCTTGGCCCGGTTGCCGTCGCGCACGATCCAGTTGAAGTCGCGGCGGGTGGTCACCGACAGCTTCTCGCCCGCCTCGGCGAACTCGCGCATCTTCTCCGCGGCGAACAGGCCCGCCTCGATCCGCTTGGCGAGTTCGACCTCCTCCTCCGCGTTGAGCAGCGCGACCTTGCCGATCTGCTTGAGGTAGGCGCGCACGGAGTCGGCGGAGGCGGTGAGCTCGGCGTCCTTGCGCGCCTGACGCAGCGCTTCGGACTCCTCCTCGTCCCAGACGAAATCGCCGGAAGCCTTGTCCTTCTCGGACGGCTCCTCGGTCTCGGTCTCCTCGGCGGTGTCCTCGGCCACCTCTTCGACCAGGGCGTCACCGTCGGTGAGCTCGTCCTCGGAGACCTCGAGGTCGCCGAGATCGTCGAGCTCGATCGACTCGTCGTCGAGCTGCTCCTCGCCACCTTCGGCCGACGTCGCCTTCTTGGCGGCGGTCTTCTTGGCGGGCGCCTTCTTGGCGGCAGCCTTCTTGGCCGGAGCCTTCTTGGCGACGGCCTTCTTCGCCGGGGCCTTCTTGGCAGCGGCCTTCTTGGCCGGAGCCTTCTTGGCCGGAGTGGTGGCGTCGGCGTCGGCGTCGGCCGAGTCGGCGGTCTGACGGGTATTCGTGGCTACCACGTACGCCCTTTCGTGACGGTCTCGTGCGGCGTCACGCCAGAGTGGTTTTCCGGCGGAGCGGTCGGTCGGGTTGCACCGGCGGTGCGTCGGTCGGGTGGAGCCGGTCTGTTCACCGGTCTTCTCGCGACCGGCCGCGGCCGGAAGGTTTCACCGGCTCACCGCCGGACGTGTTCCATTGTAACGATCCAACCAGGGTACTCATGGCACGATGCCACCCAGGCGTTGCGCCGACCTCCGCGCCGGGCTACGGCGCGATGCCCTTGTCGATGGCCATGGCCGCGCCGACGATACCCGCCGTGTTCTTCAACACGGCCGGAATCACCGGAGTTCGGTTGGTGAGCAACGGGATCCACTGTTCGTGATCACGGCTGATGCCGCCGCCCGCCACGATGACCTTCGGCCAGAACAGGTCCTCGAGGTGCCGCAGCACCGTACTCACCCGCTCGGCCCACTGCGGGTAGGTGAGCTCCTCGCGGTCCTTGATCGACGCCGCGGCCAGATGCTCGGCCTCGTCACCGCCGACCACCAGATGGCCGAGCTCGGAGTTGGGCACCAGGGTGCCGTTGTACATCAGCGCCGAGCCGATCCCGGTGCCGAAGGTCAGCAGCAGCGTCAGCCCGTCGAGCTCACGGGCGGCGCCGTAGCTGTCCTCGGCCAGCCCGGCGGCGTCGGCGTCGTTGAGCACGGTCACCGCGCGCCCGCCCAGCGCCTTCGAGAACAGCTCGCGGGCGTCGGTGCCGATCCACGCGTGGTCGATGTTGGCGGCGGTCCTGGCGTGGCCGTCGAGCACCACGCAGGGCAGGGTGAGTCCGACCGGGCCGTCCCAGTCCGCCAGTGCCACCAGTTCGGCCACCGCGCCGGCGACGGCATCCGGCGTGGACGGCTGTGGCGTGGCGATCTTGAGGCGCTCGTGGGTCAGCGTGCCGGTGGCCAGGTCGACCAGGGCGCCCTTCACCCCACTACCGCCGATATCGATGCCGAATGCGTGCCCCCGAGCGGACATGGTTCAACCCCTTGCTGACGCGGTCGATGTGCCTGACAAAGAGTAGCGGTAGTCACCCTGCGCGCGAGCCGCCGCCACATGTGATCCGATGGAGTCGTGCCCGAACCCATCGTGTCCGAGACCGTCCTCGCCCCGACCGCCGCCGACCACGAGGAGTTGCGGCTGCTGGCCGTCGAACTCGCCGAGGCGGCGGCCGCGCACGTGCGTGCCCGCCGACCCGAGGTATTCGCCGCCGGTGGCCCGGTCGCGGGTGCGGTGGCGACGAAGGGGCACGTCACCGATCCGGTCACCGTCGTCGACACCGAATCCGAACAGCTGATCCGCGCGCTGCTGGCCGAGCGCAGGCCCGCCGACGCGATCCTGGGCGAGGAGGGCGGCGGCGATGTCGGCGCGACCGCGGCGGGCGCGATCACCTGGGTCGTCGACCCGATCGACGGCACCGTGAACTTCCTCTACGGCCTGCCCGGCTACGCCGTCTCGGTGGCCGCCGTGCGCGACGGCGCGCCGGTCGCCGGCGCGGTCGTCGACGTGGCCGCGGCAACCACCTACAGCGCCGCGCGCGGGGCAGGCGCCTACGCCGTGCACGCCGACGGCACCCGCACGAAACTGGAGTGCGCGCAGGAGGATTCGCTGGCGGTGGCGCTCGTGGGCACCGGCTTCGCCTACGGCAGGCAGCGGCGCGCGCGCCAGGCGCAGTTCCTGACCGAGGTGCTCCCGGAGATCCGCGACATCCGCAGGCTCGGCGCGGCGGCCATGGACCTGTGCCACGTCGCGGCCGGCGAACTCGACGCCTACTACGAGCACGGCCTCAACGCGTGGGACTGGGCGGCGGGCGCGCTGATCGCGGCGGAGGCCGGTGCGGTCGTGCGCGTTCCCGACATCACCGTGGATGGCGCGGCGGGGGAGCTGACGATCGTGGCCGCGCCGGGCGTCGCGGCCGATCTGACCGCCTTGCTCACCCGCGTCGGCGCGACCACCGCGTTGCCCGACTGACGCGCACGCGCCGCGGGCGAGAGACCCGCGGCGCGTGGCTCAGCTCAGCACTTGACGGTGCGGGCGGCGTCGAGCAGCGCGGGATCGATCGAGGACGAGCTGGCACCGGGGGCGAGGTTCTTCAGCGACCGCAGCACCTCCTCGGCGTCGGCGCCGGGACGCAGCGATTCGCCGAAGGCCAGGCCGAGCACCAGGTCGACGGTGTCGTCGGTGCGCGGATCCTCGATCAGCTCGGCGCACGGCGCGACCAGCTGCACCGAGGCCGCCGCGGGCCTGCCGTTGACGCCGTAGCGGATCTGGCCGGTGCAGTTGAGGTCCCCGTTGACATAGACCGGATCGTTACCGACCTGTGTCCCCGGCGCGCCCGCGAACCCGAGGTCGCCCAGCGCGGCCGCGATGTGACCGGCCTGACCGCTCTTGCCGTTGGCGTTGAACACACGCACCTTCGACTCCGACAGCGCCGCCGGATCGACGTCGTCGAGCCGGGAGGGGCCCATCCGGGTGCCCAGCGGCGCGGGCTGGGCCGCGTTGGTGGCCGTCGGGGTGCTCGGTGCGTTGCACGCCATCGGCTCGTTGCTGTCGTCATGGGTCCGAAACGCCGTGATCCAGACGAACAGGCTCACCAGAGCCAGCACGAGGACGAGCGCGAGCCACAGCTCGGGCCGCCGTCGCGGGAAGGGTTTGCCGTCGCGATCGGTCGCGCTGCCTTCGGTGATCAGTGAAACCACGCGCTCACTCTACGAGTCCGGCGGCGATGCGCGAGTGCGGGAGGTCTCGGCGAGTTTCCCGCCAGGTGAAGATTCGTCGTCGGTTTCGACTCGGCCGGGTTTTGATTGCGACATTTGTCCGTAGGTCCGCTATTGTCTGGCCGCCCAGATCGAATAATCACCGGTGAAACGGTGGTCGGTCGCGGGAACAACAAGGGCATGTCCTGCGTTAACCGAACGCTGTCGGAGTCATCGATCCTCGATCGACCCTGATAGGCGGCCGGTGTACGTGTGAGGTGCACCACCGGCGGGGCGGTACGAACGCCGGACCCCAGTGGGGTACGGCCATCGAACTGATCCGGGATATACGGAGTAAGGACTGAGGGGAAGACGACATGGCAACCGACTATGACGCACCGCGGCGCACCGAATCCGACGAAGTGTCGGAGGATTCGCTCGAGGAGCTGAAGGCCCGCCGCAACGAGGCGCAGTCCGCCGTCGTGGACATCGACGAGTCCGATACGGCGGAATCGTTCGAGCTTCCCGGCGCGGACCTGTCCGATGAGGTACTCAGCGTTCGGGTGGTCCCGAAGCAGGCCGACGAGTTCACCTGTTCGAGCTGCTTCCTCGTGCACCACCGCAGCCGACTGGCCAGCGAGAAGGGCGGCCAGCTGATCTGCATGGACTGCGCCGCCTAGCGCGACGCGACGGGTCAGCCCGCGCTCGGGAGTCCGAGCGCGGCCAAGACCCGGTCCGGCCTGCGCGTACTGACCAACCAGTACGGCGTCGGGTCGTCCGGGTCGTCGAGTACGAGCAGCGCCATCGGGCCGATCCACGCCCGGTGCTGTACATACGCGGCGGGGTCGAGCTGTCGGCCCAGCGCCGCACTCTTGGCCGTCGGTGCGACGGCCGCGGCGCGCGCGACGAAGCTCACCGGCAGGTGGGCGCGGTCGACGCGCAGTTCCGCCGTACCGTCGGGCGCGACGGTGACCTCCAGGCGGTGCCGCGACATCCACAGCAGGATCCAGACCGGGATCGGCGCCAGCAGCACGTAGGGCAACCACGCCCGCACGCCGGGCGCGCCCATGTGGATCTCGGCGGCCAGCAGGCCCGCGATGGCGAATCCGATCGGCCACCACCACAGCGGCACCCACAGGCGTTCGCGGTAGGGCGAGACACCGTGTCCCGAGGACGCTGAGCGCTCGGTGGCGGCGGGGTCGGTGGTCGGCGAATGGGGCTGGTCGGGCACCCCTCAACACTAGGTCACCGCACCAGGGCGGCGACGAGAAGGTCCGGCGCCGACCGCGTAGGCTCGACCGATGTGAACGCACTTGCACCGATTCCGCTGCGGCGGCTCGATCCCGGCATCCCTGTGCCGACGCGTGCCCATCCGGGTGACGCGGGCGTCGATCTGTGTACCACCGAGGACGTGATCATCGAACCGGGCGAGCGGGTGCTGGTCGGCACCGGGATCGCGATCGCGCTGCCCGTCGGCACGGTCGGGTTGATCCATCCCCGGTCCGGCCTGGCCGCCAAGGCCGGCTTGTCGGTGGTCAACACCCCCGGCACGGTCGACGCGGGCTATCGCGGTGAGATCAAGGTGTGCCTGATCAACCACGATCCGCGCACGGCCATCGAGCTGCGGCGCGGCGATCGCATCGCGCAATTGCTGGTGCAGCGGGTCGAGCTGGTCGATTTCGCCGAGGTCGACGATCTCGACGAGACCGCCCGCGGTACCGGCGGATACGGGTCGAGCGGCGGGCATGCCAGCCTGGCCGGCGAGGAGGCGTAATGGGTCTGTTCGGGAAGAAGAAGCGCGCACCGCGGGCGGACGCGGCCTACGACGAGGCGGAGTACGCCGAGGCCGACGACTACACCGATGCCGACGGCTTCGACGAGTTCGAGGACGAGTACGACACCGACGAATTCCAGCGCCCCGATTTCGCGCACCTGGACTTCGACGACGCCCCGACCGACGAGCGCATCTACGGCAACTTCGACCACGAGCCGGACGCCGCGGCCGGTCCGTACGACATCAGCGAGGTCACCGACGAGATGGTCGCGCGCCGTCTCGATCTGGGGTCGGTGGTCATCCCCGTGCCCGACGGCGGGCAGCTCCAGGTCGAGATGAGCCCCGACGGCACCCCGCAGGCGGTGCACCTGGCCACCGAGCACGGCAGGCTCACCGTCGCCGCCTACGCGGCGCCCAAGTCGGCGGGCCAGTGGCGTACGGTCGCCGCCGATCTGGCCGAATCGCTGCGCGGCGACGGCGCGAGCGTCGCCGTGGAGAAGGGGCCGTGGGGCCGCGAGGTCAAGGCCATCACCGAGGGCGCCGACCTGCGCTTCATCGGCGTCGACGGTCCGCGCTGGATGATCCGCCTGGTCGCCGCGGGCCCGTCCGGCGCGGTCGACGAGCGCAGTCCGCTGATCACCGCGGCCCGTGCCGTCCTGGCCGACGCCGTGGTGCGGCGCGGTGACGAGCCGCTGCCGGTGCGTGATCCGCTCCCGGTGGTGCTGCCGCAGGAGCTGGCCGAACAGCTGGCCGCCGCCCATCAGCAGCAGGTGCTCGCCCAGCAGCAGGCGCTGGCGGCGCAGGCCGCCGCGGCGCAGGCGGCGCCGACGTCGGCGCTGCCGCCGAAGATGCCCGACGAGCCGCGTCGCGGCGCCGACGGATCGGCCATGCAGCAGCTCGGCCTGAACTGAGAACCGAACGCGCACAGCCGGTGTCCGTGGCTGCGCGGGCGAACCGGCGGTGTCGCGGGAGGTCTGGGCGGTCGCCGGACTCGCTCGGCGTGGTCTCGGTCTAGGCGCGGGCGGGGGTCGAATCGGCGTGCAGCGCTGCCAGTTCGGCGAATCCCGCCGAACCCAGCACCGCCGGATCGGCGCCCAGCTCGGCGAGGGTCACCCGGCGCAGCCGCGCCTGCGGCAGTGTCGCGGTCCACTGCTCGGCGACGGCGATCGGATGCACTGGGTCGTCGCTCGCGCCGACCACGGCCACCGGCACGGTGGTGCCCGCCAGCCGCTCGACTGTCGGCCAGGCGTAGGCCGCCGCCTCGTCGAGCGCCCGCGGCAGGTGCGGCCACTGACCGCGCCAGGATTGGGTGAGCGCGTCGGCCAGCCAGGCCGGACTGGAGGCGCGCATCCGCTCGATCACCGCGTCCAGGCCGTCGGCGCGGAGTTGCTCGGCGGTAACCGAGGCGCTCAGCGCGGCCGGGCAGGCAGCGGTTTCGGGACCCGTCCAGGCGGGTAATGCCGTAATGACACCGACCACCGCGGTCGAGTGCCCGGCTGCCCAGTCGAGCGCGATCGCGGCGCCGAGGGAGATCCCCGCGGCCAGGACGGGGCCGCGCGCTGCGGCGGCCGCCAAAGCCGCGGTACAGCTCGCGATCACGGCCTGGGGGTCCGGTTCGACGGCGAGGAATGGCAGTCCGTGCGCGGCTGCGGCCGGCCCGAACGCGCGGGCGGCGAAATCGGCGTCGGAACCGGTTCCGGGCAGGGCGACCACGGTGACCTGGGATGGGATGCGCAACACGGACCGAGCGTAGCGGCCGATCGTTTGCCCATCTACAGTGGCGGTGTACGGCCAACTAGCGGGAGAAGCGTGCCATGTCGTCATCCACGGGCGGACACAAGTCGGGATCGGGTCCGGACTCGGGATACTTTCGTCGACTCGGGCGCCGCTTGACCGCCGATATCGACCAGCTCGACGCCGAGGAACTGGCGGAGACGGCCGACGCCTCCGGTGCCCGGCGCGCGGTGGACTGTTGTCGCGGTGAGGAAGCCACCATCCTGGGCAGGCTCCGCAGCGTCGAGGCGTGTCCCAAGGCCGCGGGCGCGACCGTACAGGCCGAGTTCTTCGACGGCACCGACGCGATCACCCTGGTCTGGATCGGCCGCAGGCGCATTCCGGGCATCGAACCGGGCAGGCGGATCCTGGTCCGTGGCCGCGTGGGCGACCGCGACGGCCGCAAGGTGATCTTCAACCCCTACTACGAATTGCGCGGGAACAGCTGACGTATGCCCTCCAGCGACGAGTACCGCATCGAGGCGGACCCCGAGCCCACCGTGGCACTGCCCGTGGCGACCGATGAGCCGGTCGACCCCGCGGTGGACGCCGAGGTCGAGCAGGCCGAGCAGACGCTGCTCGAGCAGCTCGGTGGCATCAGCGGCCTGATCTACTCCACCCTGCCCGTGCTGGTGTTCGTCCCGGTGAACACCTTCGCCGGCCTCACCGCGGCCATCTGGGCCGCTCTCGGCGTCGCCGCGGGAGTCCTGGGGTGGCGGTTGTACAAGCGCAGCCCCGTGCAGCCCGCGATCTCCGGGTTCCTCGGTGTCGGTGTGTGCGCGTTCATCGCCTACCGGATGGGCGAGGCCAAGGGCTTCTTCCTGTTCGGCATCTACACCAGCCTGGTCTACGGCGGCGTGTTCGCACTGTCGATCCTGTTCCGCTGGCCGCTGGTCGGCGTGATCTGGGGCGCTCTGAACGGGCACGGCACCGGCTGGCGCGCGGACCGGCGCATCCGCAGGCTCTACGACCTGGCCACCGTCGTGTGGGTGGTCGTCTTCGGCGCCCGCTATCTGGTCCAGTCCCAGCTCTACGACACCGATCACACCACCTGGCTGGCCGTGGCCAGGATCGGCATGGGCTGGCCGCTGACGGCGGTGGCGCTGGTGGTCACCGTGTGGGCGGTGCGCCGGGCCGGCCACCTGCCGGTCGAGAAATCCGGCGCCGGAACGGATTCCACTCACGCCTGAGGGTGGCCGGACCGCCGCCGGAGGTGGGGAAGTACCCACCCTGGGGTGCCTGGTAGCACCGTCGAGTTCGTCGCACGATCAATGCGTACCGAAAAACGCAGTGATCGTGAAAGGACCGGCGACCATGATGGCTACCGAGCACCGCCCCGGCGCATCGAAGAAGTCGAACGCCTCCGTGCTGTCGGAGAGCAAGCGCATCGGAGCCGAGCTGGACGCGCTGATCGGGCCCGCCGCGGCCGGTGACCGCGACGCCGTCGCCGAGATCGTGCGCTTGGTGCACCCGCTGGTCCGCCGGTACTGCTCGGCCCGGATGGGTGCCACCGGGCATCTGACCGTCACCGCCGACGATGTCACCCAGGAAGTGCTGATGGCCACCGTCACCGCCATCCCGCGCTACCGCGACCAGGGCAAATCGTTCCTGGCCTTCGTCTACGGGATCGCCGCCAACAAGGTCTCCGACGCCTTCCGCCGGGCCAAGCACACCGCGTACCCGATGGCCGAGCTGCCCGACGCGGCGTGCGGCGCGGCGGGCCCGGAGGAGTGGGCGCTGGCGCTGGAGCGGCGCGCGGCCACCCGGGATCTCATGCAGGTGCTGGCGCCGAACCACCGCGAGGTGCTGGTGATGCGGATCGTGCTCGGCTGGAGCGCGGCCCAGACCGCCGAGGCCATCGGCACCAGCCCCGGCGTCGTGCGGGTGATGCAGCACCGCGCGCTCAACAAGCTGCGCGCGGAGCTGAAGGTCGCCTGATCCGGCGCCACCCGCGCGCCGAAAACCGTATCGGAGGGTTACGGTTTGATGCCGTGGGTGGCCAGGGTGAGACGCAGGTCCTCTTCGGCTTCCACCGAGGTGACGAACAGCAGTTCGTCGTCGCCTTCGAACGGGTCGTCGGGCTGGGGCACGATCACCCGGCCGCCGCGCAGGATGGTCACCAGCGCGGTGTCGCGCGGCATGACCAGGCTGCGGACCGGTTTGCCCGCGAGCTGGGTGTCGGCGGGCAGGGTGATCTCGACCAGATTGGCCTGACCCTGCCGCAGCGTCATCAGCCGCACCAGATCACCCACCGACACCGCTTCCTCGACGAGCGAGGCGAGCAGCCGCGGCGTCGAGACCGCCACGTCGACGCCCCACGACTCGTTGAACAGCCATTCGTTGCGCGGATCGTTGACCCGCGCCACCACCCGGCGCACGCCGAACTCGGTCTTGGCCAGCAGGCTGTGCACCAGATTCGCCTTGTCGTCGCCGGTGGCGGCGATGACGACCTCGTAGGTCTCGAGTCCCGCGTTCTCCAGCAGCGACAGCTCGCAGGCGTCGGCGTGCACCCAGACGGCATCCGGGATGGCGGGCGGATCGATGTGGTCGAGCTGACGTTCCAGCAGCATCACCCGATGCCCGCCGCGTAGCAGTTCCCTGGCGATCGAGCGCCCGACGGCGCCCGCTCCGGCGATGGCCACCTTCATGTTGTTCAGTCCTCGCTTGTGGGAGCCTTGGCGGCCAGGGCGACCGCCTCACCGACACTGCCGGAGGTCGCCGCGACGTAGACCACATCGTCGGCCTGGACGATGGTCTTGGACTCGGGCAGCAGGCCCTGGCCGAAACGCAGGATGAACGCCACGCGCACTCCGAGCTCGCGTTCCAGATCGCGCACCGTACGGCCGGACCAGTCCTCGTGCAGGGTGAGTTGCGTGACAGCCACCGCGCCCGTGGGGTCGCGCCAGGTGGTGGTCGAGTTGTCGCCGATGAGCGTGCGCAGGAAACGGTCGGTGGTCCACGGGACGGTCGCGATGGTCGGAATGCCGAGCCGCTCGTAGACCTCGGCGCGCTTGGCGTCGTAGATCCGGGCGACGACCCGCTCCACGCCGAACATCTCTCTGGCCACCCGGGCCGAGATGATGTTGGAATTGTCACCCGAGGACACGGCGGCGAAGGCGTCGGCGCGTTCGATTCCCGCGCGGGTCAGCACATCCCGGTCGAAGCCGACGCCGACTACTTCCTGCCCGGTGAACCCCTCACCCAGCCGGCGGAACGCGCTGGGATCGCGGTCGATCACCGTGACCTCGTGTCCCACCCGGACCAGAGCGCGCGCCAGCGATGAGCCGACCCGTCCGCACCCCATGATCACTACGTACACCGCGCACCCTCGTTCCTGGCCAACCCCGTGGCATCCGGCTTGGACCGTACCCGCCGAATGCTCCCATCGCCCATTTTCCCCCGGGCGACGCGGCACAAACAATCACGACACCGGGCCGGTGTGGCGCCGACGTGCGCGCGAAGCCGCGGGTGTTCTCCTCTATGCTCAGCCCGGTGTCCAAGTTGACGACGGCAGCCAAGCGATTGCTGCTCGGCAGGCCGTTCCGCAGCGATTCGCTCGGCCACACGCTGTTGCCCAAACGTATCGCGCTGCCGGTGTTCGCCTCCGACGCGATGTCGTCGGTGGCCTACGCGCCGGAGGAGATCTTCCTGGTGCTGTCGGCCGCGGGGATCTCGGCCTATCTGTACGCGCCCTGGGTCGGTCTGGCCGTCGCGTTCGTGATGGCCGTGGTGGTCGCCAGTTACCGGCAGAACGTGCACGCCTATCCCTCCGGCGGCGGTGACTACGAGGTCGCGACGAAGAACCTGGGCCCCAACGCCGGTTTGACCGTCGGCAGCGCGCTGCTGGTCGACTACGTGCTCACGGTGGCCGTGTCGATCTCCTCGGCGGCCTCCAACATCGGCTCGGCCATCCCGTTCGTCGCGACCCACAAGGTGCTGTTCGCCGTGGTGGCGATCGCGATCCTCACCGCGATCAACCTGCGTGGCATCCGCGAATCCGGTACGGCGTTCGCGATCCCGACCTATGCCTTCATCGTCGGCATGTTCGTCATGCTGGGCTGGGGGCTGTTCCAGATCTTCGTGCTCGGTGACGACCTCGAAGCCGAATCGGCCGGTTTCGGGCTCAATGCCGAGGACGAGCATCTCTACGGTCTGGCCTTCGCCTTCCTCATCGCCCGTGCCTTCTCCTCCGGCTGCGCGGCGCTGACCGGTGTCGAGGCGATCAGCAACGGCGTGCCCGCGTTCCGCAAGCCCAAGTCGCGCAATGCCGCGACCACGCTGCTCATGCTGGGCACCATCGCGATCGTGCTGCTGATGGGGATCATCATCCTGGCGCAGAAGATCGGCGTCGTCTACGCCCACGACACCACGAACCTGGTCGGCGCACCCGCCGACTACCAGCAGAAGACGCTGATCGCCCAGATCGCCGAGACCGTCTTCCACGGCTTCCCGATCGGCTTCTTCTTCATCACCATCGTCACCGCGCTGATCCTGGTGCTGGCCGCCAACACCGCGTTCAACGGTTTCCCGGTGCTGGGCTCGATTCTCGCCCAGGACCGCTACCTGCCGCGTCAGCTGCACACCCGTGGCGACCGGCTGGCCTTCTCCAACGGCATCCTGTTCCTGTCCGGCGCCGCGATCGCGTTCGTCGTGCTGTTCGGCGCCGAGGTGACCAAGCTCATCCAGCTCTACATCGTCGGGGTGTTCGTCTCGTTCGTGCTGAGCCAGACCGGCATGCTGCGGCACTGGACGCGCCTGCTGCGCACCGAGACCGATCCGGCGCAGCGGTCGAAGATGAAGCGGTCCAGGGTGATCAACGCCATCGGCCTCACCGCGACCGGCACCGTGCTGGTGATCGTGCTGATCACCAAGTTCTTCGCCGGCGCCTACATCGCGATCATCACGATGGTGGCGATCTTCGTCGTGATGAAGCTCATCCACCGCCACTACGACTCGGTCTCGCGCGAACTCGACGAATCCGATTGGGACGGGGTGCTGCCCAGCCGCACCCACTCCATCGTGCTGGTCTCCAAACTGCACCTGCCGACCCGGCGCGCGCTGGCCTACGCCCGCGCGACCCGCCCGGACACGCTCGAGGCGATCACCGTCAACGTCGACGACGCCGATACCCGCAGGCTCGTGCGCGAGTGGGAGAACAGCGAGATCAACGTGCCGCTGAAGGTGATCGAATCGCCTTATCGCGAGATCACCAAGCCGGTGCTGGACTACGTCAAGCGGGTCCGCAAGGACGCGCCGCGCGATGTCGTCACCGTGTTCATCCCCGAGTACGTCGTCGGTCACTGGTGGGAGCAGGTGCTGCACAACCAGTCCGCGTTGCGGCTCAAGGGCAGGCTGCTGTTCGAGCCGGGCGTGATGGTCACCAGCGTGCCGTGGCAGCTCAGTTCCTCCACGCGGGCCAAGCAGGCCGCCGAGGGGAACGCGCCGGGATCGGTGCGCCGTGGTTTCGAAGAGCCGGGCCGTCGTCGATGAGCGATTGGCGCGGACAGGAATTCCAGATCCGGCTCGGGCCGCCCGGACACGGCGGATTCTGCGTCGGCAGGCACGAGGGGCGCGTGGTGTTCGTGCGCCACGGACTGCCGGGCGAACTGGTGCGGGCGCGGGTCACCGAGGACCGGGGCGGGTCGTTCTGCCGGGCCGATGCCGTCGAGATCGTCGAGGCGTCGCCCGATCGGGTGCCGGCCACCTGCCCGGTGTCCGGGCCGGGCGGCGCGGGCTGCTGTGATTTCTCCTTCGCCACTCCCGCCGCGCAGCGCGCGCTCAAGGCCACGGTGGTGGCCGAGCAGCTGCGCAGGCTGGCCGGGGTGGACCGGGAGGTGACCGTCGAGCCGATCGCCGGTGACTCCGGCGAGGCCACCGGCGGCTGGCGCACCCGCGTGCGGCTGGTCGTCGACGACGCGGGCCGGGCCGGGGTCCACCGTTTCCGCAGCACCGCGGTGATCCCGGATCTGCGCTGCCCGCAGCCGGTGGCCGGGGCGCTCGACGGTGTCGCCGACCGGCTCTGGACACCGGGCTCGGACCTGGTCGTCGCCGTCGACGGTGACGGTGTGCGCCACATCGTGGAACTGGCGGCGGTGCCCGACACCGTGCAGCCGGGCGGTCGTCCGTCGACCCCGCGCGGCGCGGGCCGTGGCCGTGGT
>NZ_JBCGFB010000056.1:0-38191 GCF_038752175.1 Nocardia sp. No.11
CCGCCGACGGGAAGGTCGGTGATCCGGTGCTGGCCGGCGCGCTGCGCGTCGGCCAGGCACTCGACGGTGACGCGCTGACGAACCTGGTCGGCACCTGGCAGCGCGCGCCGCTGCAGGCGCTGGCCCGGCTGCATCTGCTCGCCGCCGCCGACCTGGTCGCCGACGAGCAGGAGCTCGGCAGGCCGCGCGCGACGCCCGGCGTCGCCGAGCGGCTGGACATGCTGGTGCAGACCGTCCAGGCGAGCAAGGCGCCCGCGCCGGTGATCGCGGCGGTCGTGCACGGTGAGCTGCTGTCGCTGCGGCCCTTCGGCACCGCCGACGGTGTCGTCGCGCGGGCGGCGTCGCGCCTGGTGACGGTGTCGAGCGGGCTCGACCCGCGTAGCCTCGGCGTACCGGAGGTGTTCTGGCTGCGACGTCGCCAGGCCTACCTGGACGCGGCGGCCGGGTTCGGCATGGGCACGCCGGAGGGGGTCGGCGGCTGGGTGCTGTTCTGCGCGGGCGCGCTCGAAGACGGTGCCAGGGAGGCGAACTCGATCGCCGACGCGGCCGCGGGCTGAGGCTTCCCCACACATCGAAACGGGCGGCGTGCCGATTACTCGGCCTCACCGCCCGCTAGCACGGAACACCCGGTTACCAAGCGTGCTCGGTGGGTTGTGTTCGGTGGCCTCGGCGATCATCCGAACCCCGCCGGTTCATCCCCGCAACCTGTGCGAGGCGTTCGCCGACGACTGCCCGAATTTCGCAGGCCCACAACTCTTCTGCCCTTGTCGCGGCGCGCTCCGCGTGGGTGCCTGGCGTCCGTGCTGGGAAGGGTGGGATGGGAGGCGAAACCTTCTCTTCCGGCTCCGTCTTGGCCTTCCGTCCTTCCGTGACTCCATTCTTACACTGTGATGGCACTCACAGCAAGCGTATCGATGGCATCACCGGATAAGACTATTTTCGGCGTGTCGGCGGGCGATTCATGCTGGGGATTCGCAGGTCAGCGACGTTTCCGCAGCAGTCGATAGCTGATCGCGCCGGCGACGATCGCGCTCAATCCGACGGCCGCGGTGGCGGCCACGGTGGTGGTCGACGGCGCCTGGAAGCGCGACCACAGCGACACCGGATTGGAGAAGGTGAGCACCGGCCAGCCCCGGGCGACGGCCTCCTTGCGCAGCGCGCGGTCGGGGTTGACCGCCGTCGGGTGACCGACCGCGCTCAGCATCGGCAGATCGGTCACCGAATCGGAGTAGGCGTAGCAGCGGGACAGGTCGTAACCCTCTGTGGCCGCCAGCTTCTCGATCGCGGCGACCTTGCCCTCGCCGTAGCAGTAGAACTCGATGTCGCCGGTGTACTTGCCGTCCTCGACGACCATCCTGGTCGCCTCGGTATGCGAGGCGCCGAGCACCTCGGCTATCGGCGTGACGATCTCCTCGCCGGAGGCCGAGACGATCACCACGTCGTGGCCGCGGATCTTGTGGTCGGCGATCAGATCGGCGGCCTCGGCGTAGATCAGCGGGTCGACGAGATCGTGAAGGGTCTCGGCGACAATGGATTTCACCTGCTCGACATCCCAGCCCGCGCACATGTTGGCGAGGTTTGCCCGCATTCGTTCCATCTGGTCGTGATCGGCCCCGGAAAGCAGGAACAAAAAGTGCGCGTAGCTGCTCTCCAGCACGGCTCGGCGGTTGAGCAGACCCTGGGCGTAGAACGGTTTGCTGAACACGAACGCGCTCGACTTCGCGATCACCGTTTTGTCGAGATCGAAGAAGGCCGCGACGCGTCCGCCCGGCACCGCCGCTCGGCCCGACGCGGCGAGTCTTGTGTCCGGAAGCGGAGTCTGGTCACGTTCGGCCGTCACGACAACAGAATAGGCACGCCGCCCGCGGCGCGCAGGAACCGCCCGTCCGGGGCGGCTCGAGAGTTTGCCCCGGGGACGCCGGAGGCCGCGAATCGCCGAAAGATGGTGGCGAACGCTACTTGCGCCTGCGCCGGGGGATGGGTGTAGTATTGCTGGCACCTGGACATGGTCCAGGCGCGTTCAGCCCGACCCCCCGGGGCTGAACCCGACGGCCCCAGCCTCCTCCCCCCCGGCTGGGGCCGTCCTCTATTTCCGGGTAGATCGCCCGAGTTCTCCACACCCCCGAGTTATCCACAATCGCCGTGTGGCCGCTGTTGAGAAGTGTCGGGCTCGGCCACGCTGAGCTGCATGAACCTCCTCGCGGCCCCCTCAACCGCCGGACTCGCTCCCGCTCTGGTGCTCGTGCGTGACCCGAGGCTGCGTGCCGAAGTGCGTCGGGTCGCCGCGGCCGCCGAGCGGGTCACCGACGAGCGCAGCATGCCTGTCGGGCGGCACGCGTGGTCAGGAGCGGGCCTGGTGATCCTCGACACCGCCGCCGCCACCGTCGCCGCCGCGGCGGGCTGCCCGCGACGGCCGGGGATCGTGCTCGTCACCGAGGGCGAACCCGCGGTACCGGACTGGCAGGCGGCCACGGCGGTGGGTGCGGAGCGAGTCGTCGCGCTGCCCGCCTGCGCGGTCGCGCTGGTCGAGCAGTTCGCCGAGCACGCCGAGTCCAGAACCGGGGAAGGCGTGGTCGTCGCGGTCGCCGGGGCAGGCGGCGGCGCCGGAGCCTCGACTCTCGCTGCGGCCATCGCCCTGCGCGCGGCCGCTCGCGGATTGCGGCCGGACACGGTGCTGATCGACGGTGCGCCGCTCGACGGCGGCATCGACCTGGTGCTCGGGATGGAGAACGTCGCCGGATTGCGCTGGCCGGATCTGGTCATCGAGGACGGTCGGGTCTCCGCGGCGGCGCTGCACAACGCGCTGCCCGCCGCCACGGCCGGGCTGGCGGTGCTGTCGTGCGGACGGCACGGCGCGGGCCTGCCACCGACCGAGCTCACTCCCGCCGCGGTGCGTGCGGTCATCGAATCCGGCAGAGCCGCAGGGGATCTGGTCGTCTGTGATGTCTCCAGCGAACGTGGCCCCGCGGCCGACGCGATGGTCGATGCCGCCGATCTGGTGGTCCTCGTCGTCCCCGCACGGCTGCGCGCCGTCGCCGCGGCCGAGGTCGTCGCGGCCTACCTCGGGGAGCGAAATCCCAATCGCGGCTTGGTGGTTCGCGGACCGGCGCCGGGCGGACTGCGCGGCGCCGAAGTCGCCGAGGTGCTCGGACTGCCGCTGCTGGCCGCGGTGCGGGGGCAGGCCGGACTGGCCGCGCGGCTCGAACGTGGTGGGCTCAGTGTGCGCAGGCGCGGTCCGCTGCGCGACGCCGCCGACGCCGTGTTGTCGATGGTGGGGGCGCCGCGATGACCACCTTCGTCACCGTCGACCTGCTCGAGCGGGTGCGGGAACGGCTCGCCGAGCACGCGGGCGCCCCCGACGCGGCGCAGCTGGCCGCCGCGATCCGTGCCGAAGCGGGCGGCGTGCTCGCCGACACCGACCTGCTGCGCGCATTGCGTCTGCTGCAGACGGAGATGACCGGAGCGGGTCTGCTCGAGCCGCTGCTGCACGATCCCCGGGTCGCCGATGTGCTCGTCACCGGACCCGACTCGGTGTGGATCGACCGTGGTCACGGACTCGAGCGGACCGAGGTGCAGTTCGCCGACGAGGCCGCAGTGCGCAGGCTCGCCCAGCGGCTCGCCCTCGCCGCGGGCCGCAGGCTCGACGATGCCCAGCCCTGGGTCGACGGCAAGCTCGCCGGTACCGAGGCGACGCTCGGCGACGCTTTCGGTGTCCGCCTGCACGCGGTCCTCGCGCCCGTCGCCCACGACGGCACCTGCCTGTCCCTGCGCGTCCTGCGCCCCGCCACCCAGGGCCTGACCGCCCTGTCGGCCGCCGGATCGGTCCCGCCGTCCGCGCTCCGGCTGCTCACCGACATCGTGCGCGCCCGGCTGGCCTTCCTCGTCGTCGGCGGCACCGGCGCGGGCAAGACCACCCTGCTCTCGGCGCTGCTGGCCGCGGTGGATCCGGCCGAGCGGATCATCTGCGTCGAGGACGCCGCCGAACTCGCCCCTGTCCACCCCCACGTGGTGCGGCTGGTCGCCCGCACCGCCAATGTCGAGGGCGTCGGCGCGGTGACGGTGCGCGACCTGGTTCGCCAGTCGCTGCGCATGCGCCCCGACCGCATTGTCGTCGGCGAGGTGCGCGGCGCCGAAGTCGTCGACCTGCTCACCGCCCTCAACACCGGCCACGACGGCGGCGCGGGCACCGTGCACGCGAACTCCCCGCAGGAGGTGCCCGCCCGGCTGGAAGCCCTCGCCGCCCTCGGCGGCATGGACCGCGCCGCCCTGCACAGCCAGCTCGCCGCCGCGGTCCAGGTCGTCCTCCATGTCCACCGCCGCGCCGACGGCACCCGCGGCCTCCGTGAAATCGGCGTCCTCGAACGAGCCACCACCGGCATCCGCATCACCCCCGCCTGGCGCTCCGACGACGCCCCCATTCCCGCCGCCGCCGAACTCGCCCGCCTGATCGAGGTGCGACTCGGATGAGAACCACAGGCGCGGGAGCATGGCCGGTCCGCATCGACGGCGGTTCCCCGCAGGTCGACGACTCGAGCCCGGCCCGACGCGATGACCTAGCCCACGCACTGTGCTGCGGCAGCACCGTCAGCGAGCCCGCCGACCGCAGCGGCGATGAACCCGCTGGCGCGCATGCCGAGACGTGGCCGGTTCGCGAGACCGATGTGTTCTCGAAGGTCGACGATCGCTCGGCCCGGGACCTTGGCTCAACAAGCGATCGGCGGGTGGCTGGGATGCCGTGCACGAGCGTCGGCGTGTGGCCGGTGCATTGGGGCGGCACGTCGCCGGCGGGCAGTGGTCTCCGCGGGGCGACGGGTCGAGGACAAGCGGTCGACCTACCCGACGCGGGTGCCGCTGTTCCGCCGACCGGCGGAAGTGGCACGTCTTCGCAGGCCCGGAATCATTCGGTCCGCGCTCGCGGCCCGGCGCGGGTCAGCACGTCGGCTGGGTCTCGTTGTGTGCCTGGGTCATCGGCCACAGGTGCCGGTATGTGGCCGGTTCGCGCCGACCCCGGATTCGCACGGGCTGGAGACCATGGGTCGGTGCGAGCCGATGGGGTGCGAGGACAGGGAGCGCGAGGCGACGGGGTGCGAGGTCGTCGTGCGGTCGGAACTAGGAAATCGGTTCGGCTGCGTGGAGTGGTGTCGCGGGCCGTTCGCCTGACAGTCGAAGTGACACTGTCGAAATGGCTTTGGGGACGCGGTCGGCGAGGTGGCAGCGAACCTGCTGTGGTGCTGCCCGCCGATCAGGTGAGTTCTCCATCGACGGGATCGAGCGTGTGTCTGTGTACGGCTTCGCCTGGCGAGGAGGCCGGTGGGCCAGATCGCTCGGACGTGAAGGTCGGCGGGCCGGGTCGTTCGGGCGTGGGGGCCGGTGCTCCGGATTGCTCGGACGGGGAGGTCGGCGGGCCCAATCGCTCGGGTATGGAGCTCTGCGGCTCGGTTCGCTCGGGTGAGGAGATCAACGGTCAGGATCGCCCGGGTGCGGGGATCGTCGGCCCAGATCACCAGGTCGAGTTCGCCATCGATGTGGCGTTCGCGGAGGCGGAAGCGGTGCCGGCCGGTGGGTTGGCGCAGGGGACTGCACCGGACCTGACCATGGTGCAGGGGAGTGCTCCGCCCTCGTCGGCGGGCGAAGTGGCACTGGTGTCCGAGGCGGGATCGACGCGAAACAGTCAGCGGTGCCATGCGACAGGACGACACGGAGGTAGCGATGGTGGTCGGACTGCTCTGTTGCGCGGCGGCGGTGCTGATGCTTCCCGCGGCGGGCGATCGGCGGCGCTTTCGGCGGTTGTTCGATGTGGGCGGTGCGCGCGCGGTGCGACGGATACCGGTGACCTGGGGTGTGGGAATCGGGTTGGGGTGCATGGCCTTCGCGTGGGGAGTCGGGACGGGGCTGGCGGTGCTGATGGTGGGCGTCACCGTCGCGGTACGGAATCGGCGCGGTCGTGGTGAGCGCGTTCGGCGGGCGGAGTGCGGCCATCTGCTGGCCGGTCTCGAGGCGGTCGTCGGTGAGCTGCGAGTCGGTGCGCATCCGAGTGCTGCCGCCGAAGCCGCGGCCGCGGAGTCCCGTGGGGAAGCGGCTCGGGTGCTGGCGATCAGCGCGGGCCGCAGCCGGCTCGGCGGCTCGGGAGCCGATGGCTGGTTGCACCCGGAATCACCGGTCGCTGAGGAATTGTCGCGCGTCGCCACCGCCTGGCGGGTGGCCGAGGAGCACGGTCTCGCCTTGGCAGAGCTGCTGTCCGCGGCTAGGACCGATCTCCTCGGCCGCATCCGATTCCGCGACCGCACCGAGGCAGCCCTCGCCGGAGCTCGGGCGTCGGCCTCTGTCCTCGCCGGTCTACCCCTGGTCGGCATCGGCCTCGGCCAGCTGATGGGCGCCGCACCGCTCTCGGTCCTGTTCGGTTCCCCCGCCGGTGAACTGCTCCTCCCACTGGGCGCCGGCCTGGCCTGCTGTGGATTGCTGTGGACAGATGTCATCACCCGACGGGGAACGGCATGACCGCCCCCGTCGCCACACTCGGCCGCACGTATCGACGCCGACGCCCTCCTCGGGAACCGATCGCCACGGCGGTGGAACGCGGGATGCGGCCTGCGATCACGGTGATCAGGATCGGAGGCCCGTGGGATGCGGCGCTTATGCGCACGAGCCTCGAGAGAACGACAGCATCGCGGTCCGCATAGGCAACGGAGCGTCTTGTGGCGAAATGCGTTCGGGCAGAGCCGTCGAGGGGCGCGGCGTGACCGGAGCTGAACAGCTCGACCTGGGAGATCGCACCCGAGACCAGCGCAATTCGGGGCTCCTGTGGTCCAGCGACATCGCTGAGCGCCACGCCGACCGGCTCAGGTGGCGTCGCGGGACCAGCGCGTAATGCCTTGCTGGCGTGTGTTTTCAGCGCACGTGCCAGCAGTACGAAACGAATGCATCGTGGGGAGGGACTGCTGTGTACTACTCGGAAGGACCGCCATCGCCTGCCGCGCTCCTGGTCGCCGCGATGGCGGTGGCATTGCTGCCCGGTCGAGTGGCGGTGAGCCGACGGGTGCGGGCACTCGGGCGGGCACCGACCGCGGCGCGCGAGGTGGGGCGGGGAAAGTCGAAGCCCGACCCGCTGGGGTCTGCTTCGGCCTTCGATCTGCTGGCGGCGTGCCTCCGGGCGGGGCTGCCCTTGGCCGCGGCCGCGCGGGCTGGTGCGGGGACGGCGCCGCCGGTGTTGCGGGCCGCACTGCTCCGGGCGGCTGATCTGCTGGCCCTCGGTGCGGATGCGGCGACGGCTTGGGAACGGGCCGCGGCGGATGCGGTGGGGTCGGCTGGTGCGGACGAGGTCGAATCGCTGGCACGGATGGCGCGGCGCTCCGCACGCTCCGGTTCCTCACTCGCGGCTGCCGTCGGGGAGCTGGCGGATCAGCGGCGTGAGGCGGTGGCGGACGCCGCGGTCGCGCGGGCCGAACGTGCGGGTGTGCTGATCGGCGGGCCACTCGGGCTGTGCTTCCTGCCCGCCTTCGTCTGCCTCGGCATCGTCCCAGTCGTGGTCGGCCTGGCGGATCGGGTCCTCGGCGACGGCGGCCTGCTGTGACCGGCCTCGACAGGGCCGACGAATCGTCACCACACGGATCGGCCGGGTGGTGTGGAAGGAGAGGGGATCACGATGACGTTCGTACGCGCCGTATATATAGGAGCGCGGACGCGGATCACGCGCCTGCTGATCGACGACGACGGTATGTCCACCGCGGAGTATGCGATCGGCACGATCGCGGCCGCGGCGTTCGGTGCGGTGCTCTACGGGGTGGTGACAGGGGACAGCATCGTCAACGCGCTGACCCAGATCATCGACAAGGCGCTCAACACGAATGTGTAAAACGGTGCGGCACAAGTATTCTCGGTGACGAAGCGGGTGCGGTGACGGTCGAGGCCGCCATCGCGCTCGCCGCGCTGGTGTGCGCGGTGGTGCTGTGCGTCGGAGCCCTGCTGGCCGCATCGACCCAGGTGCGTTGTGTCGACGCGGCACGCGAGGCGGCGAGGTTGGCCGCCCGTGGCGACGCGGCGCACGCCCTCGCGGCGGCTCGGAGCGTCGCGCCGCCCGGTGCGACCGTCGAGGTCCGGGGTGACGGAGACCGCATGGTGGCGGTGGTCACCGTGGGAACCGCGTTGTTGCCCGGTCTGCGGCTGCGTGCCGAGGCGGTCGCGACCACCGAGCCGGGAGTCGGTCGATGACCGGCGCGCGAGTGCGGGTCCCGGCCGGTGATGCCGGCGGGGCGACGGTGTTCGCGTGCACGGCGCTCGCGGCCTTGATCGCGCTGACCTTGGTGATCGGTCAGGTGGGCGCGGTGGTGGTCGGTCGGCACCGGGCGCAGGCGGCGGCCGACCTCGGCGCGTTGGGTGCGGCGAGTGTGCTGGCCGAGGGGGCCGAGGCGGCGTGCGCCGAGGCCGTGGAGGTCGGGCGGAGGATGGGTGTGCGGGTGGCGCGGTGTGTTGCCGAGCAGTGGGATGTGGTGGTCGCGGTGGAGGCGAATGCGTCATTCGGAGTGTTCGGCGCGCGCACCATCGCGGCCGCGGCACGCGCTGGACCGGTGGACGAGAGTGGGTGACGTGGAAGTGTTATCACTGGTCGGTGGTTGTTCCGCACCGAACTAATCCACAATTCCGCCGAGCTCTATTCCCTGAATTTCATGCACATTCTTTTATGAGGAGAGAACTAAACGAAAATAATGATGTGGCCTACTCCGGGGCGTCCGTCGGCAATGCACCAGTTAACAGAAGAGTTATCCTTTTTAATCGGGATACCACGGGCGGCGTCGGCGTCCTCGCTGGTCAACGCAAAAATGGTCGGGCGACCAGCATTCTTGAAGCGAGGTGTAGCGCCGGTCACGTCACCGGCGCGGCGGTATCACGACTTCGCCGCTGTGCCGGAGTGGGCTCGCAACTCGCCGAGGACGGCGACCAGGAGCCGGGCCGCCGCGTCCTTGTCCAGCGGATTGTTCCCGTTGCCGCACTTGGGTGACTGCACGCACGAGGGGCACCCGTCCTGGCACCCGCAACTGCGGATGACGCCGAGTGTGGCGGCCAACCAGTCGTCCAGCCGGGCGAATCCTCGCTCGGCGAAGCCCGCGCCGCCGGGTTGCCCGTCGTAGACGAACACGGTCGGCGCGCCGGTGTCGGGGTGCTCGGCGATCGAGACGCCGCCGATGTCCCAGCGGTCGCAGCCGGCGACCAGCGGCAGCATGCCGATCGCGGCGTGTTCGGCGGCATGCAGAGCGCCGGGGAGCTCGTCGTCGGAGATCCCGGCGGCGGCCAGGAGTCGGGGCGTGACGGTATAGAGGACGGCCTTGGTGTGCAGCGTCTGGGCGGGCAGATCGAGTTCGACCTGGTCGAGCACCTCGCCCGTGACCAGCGTGCGGAGGTAGCCGACGACCTGATTGGTGACCGCGACCTGCGCGGATGCGGTGGTGACGGCGCCGAAGACGCGCTCCTCGGTCACCGCGTCGATGGTGATCGAGGTGACCTGACGAGCACTGGTGGTGAAGCCGGGGTCCACCTCGTTGACGAAGGCGACGCCACCGTCGAGGTCGAGTTCGTCGACCAGGTAGGTCTCGCCCTGGTGCAGGTGCACGGCGCCGTTGTGCAGGGTCGCGGGTGCCCGGCCCGCGTCGGCCGTGCCGAGCAGGCGCCCGGATTCGGCGTCGACGATGGCCACCGGCGTGCCGAGTCCGCCGCGCACGTCCACGGCGTCGTGGGGATGGGTGTGCGCGGTGACGTGCCACCGTCCCGGCCCGCCGCCAGGGCCGGGGCGGTGCCGGATCAATCCCTCTTCGGCCAGGTCGGCGAGCACAGCACCGGCGCCGAGCTCGGTCACCTCGTCGTCGGTGAGCGGCAACTCCATGGCCGCGCAGAGCAGCTGCGGCCCCAGGACATAGGGGTTGTAGGGGTCGGTGATGGTGGCCTCGATCGGCCGGTCCAGCAGCGCTTCCGGGTGATGGACGAGATAGGTGTCGAGCGGATCGTCGGTGGCGACCAGCACCACGAGCGAACCCTGCAGCCGCCTGCCCGCACGCCCGGCCTGCTGCCAGAACGAGGCGACGGTGCCGGGAAAACCCGCGATGACCACGGCGTCGAGGCCCGCGATATCGACACCGAGTTCGAGCGCGTTGGTGCTGGCGGCGCCGAGCAGGGTGCCCTCCGAGAGCGATCGCTCCAGCTCCCGGCGGTCCTCGGCCAGGTAGCCGGCGCGATAGGCCGCGACCCGTTCCTGCAGCTCAGGGGCTCGTTCGGCGAGGACGCGGCGGGCGTCGAGCGCGATCAGTTCGGCACCCCTGCGCGAGCGGACGAAGGTGAGTGTCCTGGCGCCCTCGGTCACCAGGCTCGCCATGATCTTGGCGGCCTCACCGGTCGCGGTGCGGCGCACGGGCGCGCCGTTCTCGCCGGTCACCGCGGCGCTCAACGGTGGTTCCCACAGGGCGACGGTCCTGGCGCCGTGCGGCGAGGCGTCCGCGGTGACGGCCGTGACCGGTGCGCCGATCAGCCTCGTCGCCGAAGCCCCGGGGTCGGCACTGGTGGCCGAGCACAGGACGAACACCGGGTCGGCGCCGTAGAACGCGGCGAGCCTGCGCAGCCTGCGCAGCACCAGGGCGACATGCGAACCGAACACGCCCCGGTAGGAGTGGCATTCGTCGACCACCACGTAGCGAAGATTGCGCAGCACGCGCGCCCAGCGCTGATGCGAACGCAGCATCCCGACGTGCAGCATGTCGGGATTGGTGAAGATCCACCGGGCGTTGGCCCGTACCCACTGCCTGATCTCGGCGGGGGTGTCACCGTCGTAGCTCGCCGGATGGGCCTCCCGCAGGGGATTGTCATGGATCAGCCCGCCGACCGCGCGCAGCTGATCGGCGCCGAGCGCCTTGGTGGGGGACAGGTACAGCGCGGTTGCTCGCGGGTCGTCGTGCAGGGCGGTGAGGACCGGCAGAAGGTAGCCGAGAGATTTCCCGGACGCGGTCCCGGTGCTGACGACGACGTGTTTTCCGGCCGCCGCCAGCTCGGCTGTGCGGGTCTGGTGCTCCCACGGCCGGTCGATCCCGGCCGCGTCCAGCGCTGTGACCAGCGCGGATGGCACCCATTCCGGCCAGTCGGTGGTCCGTGCGGGCCGGGCGGGCAGCTCGGCGACATAGGTCAGGGGGTTGCCGCCGGCGGCAGCCTCGACCAGGACACGATTCAGCAACGATCGCCCGTAGCTTTCGCCCGAAGTCGTCGGCTGGACCTCGGTCCGCTCTGCCGGATTCATCCCATCGCCCTCTCGCGCCACGCCGGAAGTGTGAAACGTGTGTGTGCGGCGAGCGCTACCTGCGATTTCGTAACCCAATAGCGACCTGGGTCACAGCAGGTTTGCTGGAAGCTCACCCGGTTATCGTGAAGCAAACAGACTGGAAGTACGGATTCACCCAATCTCTCCCTCACCTGCGCATTCGCAAGATCAAGAATTTTGCAAATTGTCGGTAACTCGACTGTTGAATTGCTCGTGGACATGGTTCACTGGGTCTCGGTCGCAAGCTTCTGTGTTCGAGGGACGGATCGAAAGTCCAAACCATCAGCAGGATCGATGTTGCGAACGCCGTGCTCAGGCTTTCCTTGCAGGGGGACCAACAGTACAGCGGTCGGAACGGACCCGGTGGACGAACCCAGTTGTCCGCCGTTCCGGTAAGAAAGAGAAGGAACAGAATGGCACAGGGAACTGTGAAGTGGTTCAACGCGGAGAAGGGGTTCGGCTTCATCGCGCCCGAGGACGGCTCCGCTGACGTCTTCGTCCACTACTCGGAGATCCAGGGCACGGGCTTCCGTACCCTCGAGGAGAACCAGAAGGTCGAGTTCGAGGTCGGCCAGGGCACCAAGGGCCCGCAGGCCACCGGCGTTCGCGCGCTCTCCTGAGCTGCGAATCGAAACAACGCCCGTCCCCCACCTCCTACGCGGAGGTGGGGGACGAGCCATTTCAGGGGTAAGGTCGCCCAGAAGTTCTCCGGGCCGAGCAGGCCGGAAACCCGCGGCGCCAGCCGCCGTGGACGCAGCTACCCAAGTGCGCAAGGTATAAACGTCACTGGTGGCGATGTCCGAACGTCGCGCCGTCTGCCCCAGCCGCGCACCGAGCGGACCTCCCGACGCGCGGATATAGAAGGAAGGTGTTCGCCGGTGGCAACACGAGACCGCAGTTCAGCCGACCAGGGGCGTCCCCTGCGTCGTCTCGTGATCGTCGAGTCCCCGACGAAGGCCCGCAAGATCGCGCCTTACCTGGGCCGCAACTACACCGTCGAAGCCTCGGTGGGTCATATCCGTGACTTGCCGCGCGGCGCCGCGGACGTGCCCGCCAAATACAAGGGGCAGTCCTGGGCGCGCCTCGGCGTCGACGTCGATCACGACTTCGAGCCGATCTATGTCGTCAGCCCGGATAAGAAGGCCAAGGTCTCCGAGCTCAAGAGCCTGTTGGCCGACGCCGACGAGCTCTATCTCGCCACCGACCCCGACCGCGAGGGCGAGGCGATCGCCTGGCACCTGCTCGAGACGCTCAAGCCGAAGGTCCCGGTCCGCCGAATGGTCTTCCACGAGATCACCGAGCCGGCCATCCTCGCGGCCGCCGCCGACACTCGCGAACTCGACAACGATCTGGTCGACGCGCAGGAGACCCGCCGCATCCTGGACCGCCTCTACGGCTACGAAGTCAGTCCGGTGCTGTGGAAGAAGGTCATGCCGCGCCTGTCGGCGGGCCGCGTGCAGTCCGTGGCCACCCGCGTCATCGTGCGGCGTGAGCGTGAGCGCATGGCGTTCCGCTCCGCCGAATACTGGGACATCGCCGCCAAGCTCGACGCCGGCGTCGACGAGAACTCCGATTCGACCAACCCGCGCACGTTCGGCGCGCGCCTGGTCCAGGTCGAGGGCGACCGGGTCGCCTCCGGTCGTGACTTCGGGTCCGACGGTCAGCTCAAGTCGGCGACCGGTGTCGTCGTGCTGGACGAGGCCTACGCGAACCGGCTGGCCGAGGCGCTCGACGGCGCTGACCTGGTCGTCTCCTCCGCCGAGGCCAAGCCGTACTCGCGCAAGCCGTATCCGCCGTTCATGACCTCGACGTTGCAGCAGGAAGCGGGGCGCAAGCTGCGCTTCACCTCCGAGCGCACGATGCGGGTGGCGCAGCGGCTGTACGAAAACGGTTACATCACCTACATGCGTACCGACTCGACCACGCTGTCGGAGTCGGCCATCGCGGCCGCGCGTTCGCAGGCCACGCAGCTCTACGGCGCGGAGTACGTCTCGCCGACGCCGCGCCAGTACACCCGCAAGGTCAAGAACGCGCAGGAAGCGCACGAGGCGATCCGCCCGTCCGGTGACACGTTCATGACCCCTGGCCAGCTGGCGTCCAAGGTCGACCAGGACGAGTTCCGGCTCTACGAGCTGATCTGGCAGCGCACCGTCGCCTCGCAGATGGCCGACGCGCGCGGCACCACGCTGACCTTGCGGATCACCGGCACCGCCCGGACCGGTGAGGAGTGCGTGTTCTCCTCCTCGGGCCGCACGATCACCTTCCCCGGCTTCCTCAAGGCCTATGTCGAGAGCGTCGACGAGGAAGCGGGCGGTCAGTCCGACGACGCCGAATCCCGGTTGCCCGCACTGGAAGAGGGCCAGGGCGTCACCGCCGTCGAGCTCACCCCGGACGGGCACAGCACCAATCCGCCCGCGCGCTACACCGAAGCGTCGCTGATCAAGACGCTCGAGGAGCTCGGCATCGGCCGCCCGTCGACGTACTCCTCGATCATCAAGACGATTCTCGATCGCGGTTACGTCTACAAACGCGGCAGCGCGCTGGTGCCCTCGTGGGTGGCGTTCGCGGTGGTCGGCCTGCTCGAGGCCTACTTCGGGCGACTGGTCGACTTCGACTTCACCGCCGCGATGGAGGACGACCTCGACGCGATCGCCGGTGGCCGTGAGCAGCGCGGAAACTGGTTGTCCAGCTTCTACTTCGGCGGTGATCACGGCGCCGAGGGTTCGGTGGCGCGCTCGGGTGGCCTGAAGAAGATGGTCGGCGAGCAGCTCGACGACATCGATGCCCGCGAAGTGAACTCGATCAAGATGTTCGTCGACGAGGAGGGCCGCGATGTCGTGGTCCGCGTCGGCCGCTTCGGTCCGTACCTGGAGCGGATGATCGTCAATCCCGATGACCCGGACGGTGATCCGGTGTCGCAGCGGGCGAACCTGCCCGACGATCTGCCGCCGGACGAGCTGACCCGAGAGGTCGCCGAGAAGCTGTTCTCGACGCCTCAGGAGGGCCGCTCACTCGGCGTCGACCCGGTGTCCGGACACGAAATCGTCGCCAAGGAAGGCCGTTTCGGCCCGTACGTTACCGAGGTGCTGCCCGAGCCGCCCGCGCCGGATCCGGCCGCGACGCCGGCGAAGAAGACCGCCAAGAAAGCGGCCGAGGTCAAGCCGCGCACCGGCTCGCTGTTCAAGTCGATGGATCTGGCGACGATCACCCTCGACGACGCGCTCAAGCTGCTCTCGCTGCCGCGTGTGGTCGGCAACGACCCGACCTCGGGCGAGGAGATCACCGCGCAGAACGGCCGATACGGGCCCTACCTGAAGAAGGGCACCGATTCGCGCTCGCTGGCGACCGAGGAACAGTTGTTCTCCGTCACCCTCGACGAGGCGCTCAAGCTCTACGCCGAGCCGAAGCGGCGCGGTCGGCAGGCGGCGAGCGCGGCCCCGCTGCGGGAGCTGGGCAACGACTCGGCGACGAACAAGCCGATGGTGATCAAGGACGGCCGGTTCGGCCCGTACGTCACCGACGGTGAGACCAACGCCAGCCTGCGCAAGGGCGACGAGGTCGAGTCGATCACCGACGAGCGCGCGTCCGAGCTGCTCGCCGATCGCCGGGCCCGTGGTCCGGTGAAGAAGGCGGCCAAGAAGACGACCGCGAAGAAGGCCGCCAAGAAGGCGCCGGCGAAGAAGGCGGCGGCGACGTCGACCGCGACGAAGACCGCCACCAAGACCGCGGCCAAGAAGACCGCGGCGAAGAAGACCGCGGCCAAGAAGGCGCCCGCGAAGAAGGCGGCGTCGAAAACTGCCGGTACCGACGCGGACTGACACCGCGCGCGGACAGGGGGCGGGTTCCCGGCGGCTGGTCGGATCGGTCCAGGCGAGCGTCTCGGCCGCGCGGTCGGTCTCTCGGCGCCGCTGTGATGGCACGCGGGTGTTCGTCGCAGCGGTCATGATGGGCGAACAAGCGCTACCGTGGCGGCCGGTCCGGGCCGCGGCGGTCCGGCCGTCCGGATCGATGTCGGACCACGCGGCTAGGGTGTAGCGCGTGGCAGGTGTCTTCGATCGACTGGTCGGCCAGGACGTGGTCGAGGCCGAACTGACGGCTGCCGCGACGGCGGCCCGCGCGGGCGTCGTGACCGGGGCGATGACGCATTCGTGGCTGTTCACGGGTCCGCCCGGATCCGGTCGGTCGGTCGCCGCGCTGTGCTTCGCCGCCGCCCTGCAATGCACCGACCCCGACGCCGTCGGATGCGGTCGCTGCCATGCGTGCACCACCACGATGGCAGGCACGCACGGTGACGTGCGCCGGATCATTCCCGAGGGCTTGAGCATCAGCACCAAGGAGATGCGCGCGATCGTGCAGATCGCGTCCCGGCGACCGAGCACCGGCCGCTGGCAGATCGTCGTGGTCGAGGACGCCGACCGGCTCACCGAAGGCGCGGCCAACGCCCTGCTGAAGGTCGTCGAGGAGCCGCCGGACCGCACCGTGTTCCTGCTGTGCGCGCCGACCGTCGACCCGGAGGACATCTCCGTCACCCTGCGATCCCGATGCAGGCACGTGCATTTGGTGACCCCGACCGTCCCCGCCATCGCGCAGGTCCTGCGCGAGCGAGATCAGCTCGACGCCGAGACCGCCGAGTGGGCGGCCTCGGTGAGCGGTGGTCATGTCGGCCGGGCACGTCGCCTCGCCACGGACGAGGACGCGCGCAAGCGACGTCAGCGGGCGCTGGCCCTGGTCAGCGCCACCGAACGGCCGGGCGCGGCCTACGCCGCCGCCGACGAGCTGGTGAAGTCGGCCGACGACGAAGCCAAGCAGATGAGCGCCGAACGCGACGACCGCGAACGCGACGAACTCGCCACCGCCATGGGCGCGGGCGGCACCGGCAAGGGCGCCGCCTCGGCCACCCGCGGTTCGGCGGGCGTGCTCAAGGAACTCGAGCGCCGCCAGAAGTCCCGCGCCACCCGCACCGGCCGCGATGCCCTCGACCGCGCCCTCATCGACGTGGCCGGGATGTACCGCGACGCTCTCGCCATGCGCTTCGCCGGCCGCGGGGTCGCCATCACCCTCACCCACCCGGACATGGCGGCGGAGATCACCGACCTCGCCACCAACGTCCGCCCCGAGGGCCTGCTCCGCAGCATCGACGCCGTGCTGGAGTGCCGGGAAGCCCTGGACCTCAACGTGAAACCCCGCTTCGCCGTCGCCGCCATGGTCGCCACCCTCATCGCCGCCCGCTCCACCTGACCACCCGTTTTCGCGTTCCGGCCGTTCCCGCGATAGACTCGCGTCGCCTAACGGCACGCCGCCTTAGCTCAGTCGGTAGAGCGCTTCACTCGTAATGAAAAGGTCGGGGGTTCGATTCCCCCAGGCGGCTCCAAGGTCACAGGCCCTTTCCGGGAATCCGGGAAGGGCCTGTGTGGTTTCTGGCGACGCGGTAGTCACTCGCCGGTCGGCCACTTTCCGGTGGTGATGTAGGTCTTCGCGACCCACGCGGCGTCCGGGAACCTGGCGGCCTACGCCGTGTGTATCGAGGACGGGCGGGTTCTGCTCGCGCGGGGCGTGACCGCCGAGGGTATCGGTCTCGCCCTGGCGCGGACGCTGCCGGCGATCGGTCAAGTCGCTCCGGTGGCGGTCGGCGGCCTGATTCAGCACTGATCCGGGTCACCCGCCGAGGAGGGTCCAGACCGTGTCGCGTTCCGTGGTGAGGTCGATGGGTGCGCCGGCGAGGGCGGTCAGCAGGGTGGGGAGGGGCCAGGTGGTGAGGTGGCCGTAGCGGGCGGAGTAGATGCCGACATCGGTGAGGCGGTAGGTGTCGGTGTGGTCGAAGAGGGCGTAGCTGATGACCTGGTAGAGGTCGGTGGCGCTGAGGGCGTCGGCGCGGTGGCCGGTGCGCTGGTTCTTCGGGCCGAGGTGAGTTTTGAGGTCGAGGAGCAGGCCGTCGCTGATGATGTCGGCGTCGGCGTTGCACAGCACCGAGGCGTCGAAGGTGGGGCCGGGGACAGCGGGTGGGCGCAGGTGGGGGAGCAGGTGCTCGTCGGCGATGCCGCGCAGTTCCCAGAGTTGGCGGATCGCGTCGGCGGGGGCGAGGGCGAGCAGGTGGTCGACGGTGAAGCGGTCGGTGGTGAGCAGATTCGCCAGCGCGGTATCGCGGAGTAGGCCGCGGCGGTAGACGTCGGTGCACAGGGCCAGGGCCCAGCAGGCGCGGCTGAGCAGGTCGACGTCGACCGCGGTCGGTGCGACGGCCGCGCCGGCGGTATCGATCACCGACGCCACGACGGCCGATTCCCGGGGATGGCCGAAGAACCCGAGCAGCGGCAGTACCGGCTCGTGGTCGGGGACCAGCAGGAAGCGCACGGCGAAGTCGAAGGCGGCGCCGAGGGTGGCGGGGTTGGCGCCGCCGGTGTCGACCAGCAGTGGTCCGGCTCCGCGCCGATACTCGGCCTGCACCCCGCGGGTGTGCGGAAACCGCTGGTGCAGGTACTCGCGCAGCGGCGACGACGTGTCGCGCAGCGCGGCGGATAGGTTCGTGTAGACGTACACCGGCCTCCGTCCGACGGCAGAGTCGAGCGCTGCCTCGATGGTGCCACGCCGATGAATTCGCGCTGCTCATGCCGTCTGCATCACCAGGAGTCGTCGAGATCAGGAGGTCGGCATGCGCACACTCGCGATCACCCAGAACAGCACCGCCGACGGTGCGATCGAAATGCTCGGAGACTGGTTCGACCCGCAGGCCGACAACGCCGAACAGCTCGCCGAACTGCACCGGCAGACCGCCGCGTCGGACGCGCTGGTGCTAGGCAGGCGCACCTTCGAGGACTTCCGCGTCTTCTGGCCGGCGCAGACCGATGACCGGACCGGCATCACCGCGTCGCTCAACCGACAGCGCAAATACGTCGTGTCGGCGACCATGACCGAGCCGGGCTGGGAGAACTCCACGGTGCTGGCCGGGGATCCGGTCGCGCGGGTCGCGGCGCTGAAGGAGCAGCCGGGCCGCGACATCGTCGTCACCGGGAGCATTCGGCTCTGTCACGCCCTGATCGGGGCGGGCCTGGTGGACGAGTACCGGTTGTTCGTCTACCCGACGGTGCAGGGCGGCGGTCGTCGGCTGTTCCCCGAGGGGTACGTGGCGGCCCGGTTGCGGCTGGTGGAATCCCGCGTGCTGGACGGCTCGGTCGTCTACTCGCGATACGCCGCCTAGTTGCACAATTCTCTTTGCACAAGAAATTATGCAAAGAGTACTGTGCATGTATGGCCGACGAGATACCGCCCAGAGAGATCACCGATCCCGCCGCGCTGCGCGCGCTGGCGCATCCGCTCCGGCAGCGCATCCTGCGCGCGCTGGCCGAGAAGGGGCCGGCCACCGCGACGGCGCTCGGTGCGCAGTTGGGTCAGAACACCGGGGCGACCAGCTATCACCTGCGTCAGCTGGCCGAGCACGGATTCATCGAGGAGGCGCCCGAGCTGGCGAAGGGGAAGGAGCGGTGGTGGCGCTCACCGCCGAAGGACCTGCGCTACCGGCTCGACAAGGACCAGCCGCCGGAGCTGCGCGAGCTGCTGGAAGGGCTGGTCGCCCAGCACATCGCCGAGGATGTCGAGCTGTTCGGGCGGTTCCGGGCCGAACGCGCCGAGCTCGGCGACTGGGCCGACACGATGCCGTTCTCGCGCGGCGCGATCTACGCCACTCGCGAGGAACTCGACGCCTTTTGCGAGGAGTACCTCGCGCTGCTCAAACGCTTTCAGGCCACCCATGCCGCGGGCAGGCCCGGCGCGCGCCGGGTGCTGACCCGGTTCATCGCGTTCCCGGCACCGGGGATGACCGACAGCGAGTAGGGATTCACCGTGTTGCTTCGTATCGCACTGCTCGCCACCCTGATCGCGGCCCTCGTCGCAACCGCTCCCACGGCCGCCGCGCAGGACCCCGCCACCACCGATATCACCATCACCCGCTCGGATGGCACCACCACGCCCGGCACCGTCCACGCGCCCGCGGGCGCCACGGGACGGCCGGGCGTCGTGCTGGTGCACGGCTCCGGCACCGCGCCCAGTCCCCAATACGCCCTGGTCGCCGATGCTTTCGCGCGTGCGGGCATCGTCGCGTTGCGCTATACCAAGCGAGCTGAGGACTACACGCCCGCCCACCGCGACTTCTCCCTGCTCGCCGACGACGCGCTGTCGGGCATCGCCGCGCTGCGGGGCCGGCCCGAGGTCGACCCCGCCCGGGTCGGGCTCTGGGGACTCTCCGAAGGCGGCTGGGTCGCGCCGCTGGCGGCCGCGCGCTCGGCCGACGTCGCGTTCCTGATCACCATCGGCGCCAATTCCGGCGCGCCCGCCGCCCAGCAGACCTGGGCCAACGAGACCAGATTCGCGGCGGCGGGCGTGCGCGGATCGATGATCGAGGTGCTGGCGCGCAACGGAATCCGCCAGCTCGCCGGGGCGGGTCAGTTCGCCCAGGCCGACTACGACCCGGTGCCGGTGCTGGAACGGATCCCGCAGCCGGTACTCGCGATCTGGGGTGACAGGGACCGGCTGACCCCGCCCGGCGACAGCCTGCGCGACTTCCAGGCGGTCTTCGATCGGGTCGGCAAGGTGAACTACACGCTGCGCACACTGCCGAATGCCCAGCACGCCGCCTTCACGACGACCGATGGCTTCGACAAGGGCGCCGGCCTCGCGCCCGGCTACGCCGAGCTCATGGGTGACTGGGTGAACGGGTTGCCGGGATCGGCGCACGCGCAGGCGGATCGACCTGCGGCGCAAGGGCATTCGGTGACGCCGTTGCCGCCCCTGGCGTGGTGGGAGTCCACCGGGGTCCAGTTGGCACTGCTGCTCGGGACCGTTCTCGCGCTCGGCGGGTACGCGGTGACCGGCTTCGCCCGGAGCTGGCGACTGTCCCATGGCCTGCCAGGGCGAATCCTGGTGACGGCGGCGGGGATCGGGATACTCGGCACGATCACCCTGTTCGTGTTCGTTGCCTCGACCAAGGCGACGTCGTTCGGCCCGTTGCTGTTCGGGCGCACCCTGCCCTGGTTGGCGTTGCAGCTGGTCTCGGTGTGCGCGGTGGTGGCGCTCGGCGTCGTCGTGGCGCGGCGGCAACGCCTGCTCGACGGCGTCGGCACGGGCGGCCGGGTCCGCTGGGCGCTGCTGGTCTGCGGCGGTGCCGGATTCACGCTGTGGGCGGTGTACTGGGGACTGCTGCTGTCCTGAGGAACGCGAAAGGTCCCGACCTGCTGGTCGGGACCTTTCGGATCGGGGTTCAGGGGTTGAGATTCACGGTGTGCGTGTTGTGCAGATTCGAGCCGACGAACACCCGTCTCATGTTCACGATGTCCCACGTGGAGGTTCCGATCAGTAGGCAGGAGTCGAACCGGTCGAAGGGATTGACGTAGACCCGAGGGCCGTTCACGTCACCCCACCACGCGCCGTTGCCCGCTCTGGCGTAGTAGTACGCGGCGTCGTATTTCGTCCAGATCGCGGTCTTCGACTCGCCGGGATTCAGATTCCACCAGCCGTGCGTCGCCCAGCCGCCGTACTGGCCGGGGCAGGAATCCGGGTCCACCTGCATGACCGCGACGGAAACCACCAGGTGGTAGTTGTTGCGAAAGGCCAACCAAGGCATCGGACTACCCCTTCTGCTCGAGTGGTGGGGCCGGCAGACTCGCGGCCTCGTGGAACGGCGCGGCCACACTCGCACCCGCGCTCGCGGGCGTTTCCGGGCGCTCGGCCCGATGATCTTCCGAGGTGTACGCACCCACTTCGCGCACGGCCGGGGCCTGCGCCGCAGCGAGCTGCCCCGTTTGTGGTTCGGCGGTCATGAACTTCACCTTTCTTCTGATTCGGCTACGGCGAGACCGCTTTTCAGCCTCGCTGGACGGTCACCGACAACTCCCGTGGCGTCGCGCCGTGGAAGGGATCGCCGGTCATCAGCAGTACTGTCGAGTCGCCGGGCGTCAGCGCGGCGAGCACCACCACATCCGGCGGACCTTCGGGCGCGAGCACCCGTCCGTCCGGGAGCGGGGTCGCGTCCCGGTAGACGCCGAGCACCTCGACCGTCGCGCCCGAGATCACCCGGGCTCCCGCGGCGGGCAACAGCGCGATGTCGCCGGGCGCGAGCTCCAACCGTTTCCCGATCGGACCAGCGCGCAGATCAACCAGCCGTGGCATGCGCCTGTGCGAGCGCGGATTCCACGCTGACGTCCTCGCCCTCGTCCCAGTCCGCGGTCTCGGTGAAGAACGGCCACAGCGTCGGGTAGATGGAACGGGCGAACACGCGATCGGCGGCATTGATGTCCAGGCCACCGCGAATCGGCTGCCCGTCGGTGGTGATCGTGCCGGGCAGCTGGTAGCACATGATCGAGTCCTGGTCGGCGTTCGGCGTGGCCATGATCGAGCGTTCGTCCAGCGGGGTCAGGACATTCGAGCGCGTCTGCTGCTCGCTCCACCCGTAGGTGTCACGGAAGTGCGCGATCGTCTTGGCGACGTCGAGCCTGCCGATCAGCGCGCGGCGCAGATGCTCGTGCGGGAAGCCGAGGGTGTGGCCGGTCTCGTGGCGCACGACCCGCTTGTACTCGCTCTCCGGCGTGGCCATCGTGAAGCCCTGCAGGTTCATCGTGGGGCGGTGCTGCGGGATCAGCAGGACGTCGGTGCCGAGATAGGACCAATAGCCCTGGCCGGAGCGGGAAATGCGCACCTGACCGGTGCCGTTCGTCAGCACGAAGGTGACGCCGATGCCCCAGGCGTTCATATGGGTGAGAATGCGCTGTTTCAGGTCGCTGGCCGTCGCCTCCATGAAGCTGACCGACAGGGTGCGGCGCTGCATGCCCCAGTACTTCGAGGTCAACACCGCCAGTTCGGCGACCTGCGGCAGGCCGCCCTCGGTGGCCGCGCTCTGGGTGAGCGGCGCGTTCACCGGATTGAGCAGCGTGGCGACTTCGGCCGCCCGCTCCAGCAGCCGGGTCGGCAGCGCGGGGATCACGCAGCCGGGCTCCTCGACCGGGGCGGGTTCTTCGTGGTGACCGTTGCCGTGCGGCTCCTGGTCGGGGGGTGTACGCATCGGATCCTCCTCATCGAAACAACCGTGGGGTTGTGACTGTGGCACGGAGAATCGGTGCGGGTCCCGCGTAGTCGACTACTCGATCCGGGCTCGAAAAAGGCCCCCGACCTGGTGGTCGGGGGCCATTCTTCGAGTTTCTCCCGAGTCGAGCGCCGTTGACCGGCTCAGGAGAACCGACTCGGGTCAGCGGGCGGCGACGTTGCGGCGGGTGGCCCGAGAGTTGGTGGCCGACAGCATGATCTGACGCAGGATCGCGTCGAAGGCGGCGGTGTCCTCGATATTGCTGAGGTGCCCGTGCGGCAGCACGTGGAAATCGGCCAGGTGGCCGGTGCGGCGCAGGATGTCGACGATCGAGCGGGACATGCGCTGCGGGAGCAGCCGGTCCTGCGCGCCGGCCAGGACCGTGGTCGGCACGGTCAGGTTGGCGGTGCCTGCCGACAGGTCCATGTCGGCCATCGCGGCGGCGTGACGGCCACGCGCGAGCGGACGGCAGGAGCGGATGATGCCGACCGCGAAGTCGATCTCCTCGGCGGTGGCCTCGGGGGTGAGGATGCGGTAGCGGAACAGCTGCTCGGTGAACCAGCCGCCGGGGATCGGCAGCGGCGCGAACAGCAGCGACTCGCTGACCGGCTGCGGCATGCGCACCGGCGCGCCCAGGACGGTGACCGGGTACTCGGCGACGGTGAGCTGCTTGTTGAGCACCGGCAGCAGATCGGTTTCCCAGCGGATGTCGCCGTTGGCGGTATTGGCCAGCAGCACGGCGGCGGCGCGCTCGGACACCTGCTCGGGGTGATGCTTGGCCCAGGCCTGGATGGTGAGACCACCCATGCTGTGCCCGGCCAGAACCGCCTGCTCGCCCGGGCGCAGCGTCGCGTCCAGGACGGCGGCGAGGTCGCCGGCCAGGGTGTGCTCGCTGGGGGCGACGGTGCCGAGGGTGGACTCGCCGTGCCCGCGCTGGTCGTAGCTGACCACGCGGTACTCACCGGCGAAGGCGGTGATCTGCGGGTTCCAGTATTCGATGCTGCAGGCCCAGCCGTGGATGAGGACCAGGGTGGGCGCGGTCTCGGGGCCGTAGACGTGGACCCGGAGGTCGGCGCCGTCCGCGGTGGTCACCGGGACGACCTGGTGGGCCACGGTGGGGGCGTTGAGTTTCGCTGTCGCGAAGCTCCGGGTACGCAGCCCGGCACGGAACTGTGCGGTGAGTACGCCTACCGTCATCATCGACTTTGCAAGCATGTCGGCACTCCTTTGTGTCGTAGGCCACCGTACAGTGCGAGCTGGGGTGCTAGCTAGTGTTAGCGGGTCACAGTGTCCCATTTGTTGTGAACTGGGTCACCAGCCGCGCCGTCATTGTGAAATCGCCCGAGATCGCCGGAAAATTACAGCGTGGCAGCGCGATCCGGGCATGCTGGCGGCCCCGGGCGGGCGCGGCTACCGTAGGAGCGTGGACAGCACGCCCGTCATGGCCGATTTCTCCGGCGCCCCGCACCGGGAACCGGCACGCCCGGCCTGGCAGCGTTTCGCCCCGCCGCTGATCGCGGCCGGACTCGGCGTCGGCACGCTCGCGCTGCTGCATTTCCGCGATCCGCACGTCGAGGGTTCCTACGGGCTGTGCCCGGTGTACGCGCTGCTCGGGGTGTACTGCCCCGGGTGCGGCGGGATGCGGGCGATGCACAATCTCACCGACGGCCGGATCATCGATTCACTGCACAGCAATCTGCTGGTGTTGCCGCTGGTCGTCGCGTTCGCGGTGTTCGTCGTCGACTGGCTGTTGCGCGCCCGGCGCGGACAACGCTGGCGCGTACCCGGGCTGAGTCCGGTGCTGGTGTGGTCGTTCTTCGGTCTGCTCGCCGTCTATACCGTCCTGCGCAACACGCCGTGGGGAACCTGGCTCACCCCCGTTTGATACTGGTGCGCGCGCGGATCGGCGGGCAATCTGGAGGCATGCGCGATTCACTGAAGGATCGAGTCCGACAGAAGTTGATGCGTCAGCTCGCCGAGGACGGCCCCGACCCCGAACGCGACGACTCCCGCAGCATCTCGGTGGCCGACGATCTCGAGGCGCTGGAGATGGTGCCGTCCGACGATCCGCTCGTCGAGGAACTCGCGCAGCGTTACCTGGTCTTCTGATGCGCTTGGCCGCCCAGCGGCGGTAGCTGCGGCAGCGGTTTCGTGCCCAGCCAGACCGCGAACAGCGGACGCAGCGGCGACACGCTGTAATGGCCTGCCAGATCCACGAATTCCTCGGTGGTCACCGAGGCGTGGCGATAGCGCGCGGTCCATTCCCGGACGAGTTCGAAGAACAGGTGGTCGCGCAGTTCCAGCCGCAGCGCGTGCAGGGTGAGCGCGCCGCGCTTGTAGACCCGGTCGTCGAACATGTCCTTGGGGCCGGGATCGCCGACGATGATGTCCTGCGGCTGACGGGCCAGGTTCGCGCGCGCCGCCCTGGCCAGCTGGTCCGCGGTCGGGCCGCCCGCGGCCTCCGACCAGATCCACTCGGCGTAACAGGCGAAGCCCTCGTGCAGCCAGATGTCACGCCACTGCTTCAGTGTCAGGCTGTTGCCGAACCACTGGTGGGCCAGCTCGTGCGCGACCAGCCGCTCCGACCCGCGCTTGCCGTCGCAGTGATTGGCGCCGAACACCGAGATGCCCTGTGCCTCGATCGGGATGTCGAGCTCGTCGTCGGTGACGACCACGGTGTAGTTCTCGAACGGGTACGGGCCGAACTTCTCGGTGAACAGCGCCATCATCTCGGGCTGCCGGGCGAAGTCGTGGTCGAAGTTGGCGCGCAGCCGCTGCGGGATGACGGCCTGCATCGGCACCGGCTCCCCGGGCGCGCCGATCCGGTGCTTGCGGTAGGCGCCGATCTGGATGGTCGCCAGGTAGCTGGCCATCGGCTCGGGCGCCTCGTACACCCAGGTGGTCTGGCTGGCCTTGGCCTGCTTGCGGACCAGGGTGCCGTTGGCGAGGGCGTAGAACGGGCTGTCGGTGGTGATCGAGATCCGGTAGGACGCTTTGGAACTCGGGTGGTCGTCACACGGGAACCAGGAGGCGGCGCCGTTGGGCTGACTGGCCACCAGCGCGCCCTCGGTGAGTTCCTCCCAGCCGACCTCGCCCCACGGCCCGCGCACCGGTCGGGGCGTGCCCGCGTACTGGACGGTGATCTCCAGGACGCCGCCCGCCGGGATCTTCTGCTGCGGGGTGAGCGCCAGCTTGCCCTGCTGATGACTGAACTTCGCGGCCTTGGCCCCGTTGACGAACACCTTCGACACCGTCAGCGCCTGCGACAGATCGAGGGTGAACCAGGGCCGCACCGCTGTGGTGACCGCGATGATCACCGCGCGCCCGGTCAGTCGATTGCTGGCGGGCCGGTAGCCGAGCTCTAGTTCGTACCTGGACACGCGGTAGCCGCGATTGCCGTTCTGCGGCAGGTAGGCGTCGATCGGTTCCTCGTAGAACTTGCTCCGCATCAGGCGGCTCCGCGCTGCCTCGACTCCGACGTCGAGGCGGTACCGGTCCACGGCGAGATGGGGTTGCCCCACCAGCGGGTCGACGGCGGGACCACGTCGCCGCGCATCACCAGGGACGCCGGTCCGATGGTGGCGCCCGCGCCGATGTGGGCGGCGGGCAGGGCGACGCAGTGCGGGCCGAGAGTGGCGCCCGCGTCCAGTGTCACCGTGTCCATGGACATGATGCGGTCGTGGAACAGATGGGTCTGCACCACACAGCCGCGTTCCACGGTCGCGCCGTCACCGAGTGTCACGAGGTCTGCCTCCGGAAGCCAATAGGACTCGCACCATACCCCGCGGCCGATCTTGGCACCGAGTCCGCGAAGCCACAGATTCATCACGGGAGTACCCGTGGCGGCGCGGGCGAACCAGGGTGCGGCGACGGTCTCGACGAAGGCGTCGGAGACCTCGTTGCGCCACACGAACGAACTCCACAGCGGATGCTCCACGGCCCGAATCCGCCCGACCAGCAACCACTTCGCGGCCACCGCGATGGCACCGGCCACCGCGCCGGCGGCCATCAGGACCAGGCCGGACAGCAGCGCCGCGACCAGGTAGTCGGAATGCTGGGCGATCAGGGCCAGCACGAACAGCACGCCGAGGCCGATGGCGAAGGTCACCATCACCGGGATCAAGCGGCAGGTCTCGACGATCGCCCTGGCCACCTTCAGCCGCAGCGGCGGATCGAAAGTGCGTGAGGTGTCGCTGGATTCGGCGGCCCGGCGTAGTCGCACCGGCGGGCTGCCCAGCCATGACGAGCCTGCCTTGGCCTTGCTCGGCGCGGCCGAGAGCACCGCCACCAGGCCGTTCTTGGGCACCCGCCGACCGACCGCGGTCATGCCGGAGTTGCCGAGGAAGGCGCGCTTGCCGACCTTGGCCTCGCCGATGCGCAGCCAGCCGCCGCCGAGTTCGTAGCTGGCGATCATGGTGTCGTCGGCCAGGAAGGCGCCGTCGGCGACCACGGTGAACTTGGGCAGCAGCAGCACCGTCGACGCCTCGACGTTCTTGCCGATCCGCGCGCCGAGCAGACGCAACCACAGCGGGGTCAGCAGGCTGGCGTAGAGCGGGAACAGGAAGGTGCGGGCCGAATCGAGCAGGCGTTCGGTGGCCCACACCTGCCACCCGGTCCGGCTGCGCACCGGGTGGTAGCCCTCGCGCAGGCCGATGCCGAGCAGGCGCACGGCGATCACGGTCGCGGCGGCGTAGACGGCGAGGCTGAGCAGGGTGGCCACCGGCAGGATGGCGAAACCGCGCAGCGCGGCGGCGCCGATGGTGGTCTCCTCGCGGACCCACCAGGCGATGAAGGTGCCGCCGACGGCCAGGCCGAGCACGGGCATCGCGGCCAGCGCCATCGAGGACAGGCCGAAGACGATCAGCCAGTGCCTGGCGCGTTCGGGGGAGTGATCGGGCCAGCGGCGTGGTGCCTTGCCCGCCTTCGTCGCGGGCGAACCCGCCCATTCCTGTTCGGCCTTGACCTTGCCCGATACCGCGGAACCGGGGGCGATCTCGGCCTTCTTGCCGATCTTGGTGCCGGGCAGCAGGATCGAGCGCGCGCCGATCACCGCGCCGTCCCCGATGGTGATACCGCCGATGTGCACGACGTCGCCGTCGACCCAGTAGCCGGACAGATCCACCTCGGGTTCGACGCTGGCGCCGTCGCCCAGTTCGAGCATGCCGGTGACCGGCGGCAGGGTGTGCAGGTCGACGCCCTTGCCGATCTTGGCGCCCAGTGCCCGCGCGAACGGCACCATCAGCGGTGCGCCGGACAGGCTTTCGGCGCCACTGGCCTCCGACAGGCGTACGGCCGCCCACAGGCGCAGATGTACCCAGGAGCCGCGCGGATAGGTGCCGGGGCGCAGGCCTGCCAGCAGCACGCGCGCGCCTGCTACGCACAGCGTCATCCGGCCCAGCGGCGAGATGAACAGCACGAATGCCAGCACGATCCACCACCAGGACAGCCGCGGCAGCCACGGCAGCGAGGCGGACCAGCCCGCGATCGCCGACACCGCGGCCAGCCAGGTGACCCACTGCAAGCCGGTGAGGGTGGTCAGCGGGAGGGTGGC
Organism: Nocardia sp. No.11; assembly: GCF_038752175.1. Taxonomy (NCBI): domain Bacteria; kingdom Bacillati; phylum Actinomycetota; class Actinomycetes; order Mycobacteriales; family Nocardiaceae; genus Nocardia; species Nocardia sp. No.11. Next base: position 27,910 of record NZ_JBCGFB010000056.1, read on the forward strand.
CAGCACCTGGGTGATCTGCGCGCGCAACGGCGTCGGCGCGACGACGCGCACGTCGACGGCCGCGACCGGCGCGCTCCCGTCGAGCAGTTCGACGAGCGAGCCAAGGCGCGGATGGTCGTAGAGATCGGCGACGGTGACGTGCGGATACCGCTCGCGCAACGCGCCGACCAGCTGGGCCGCCGCCAGCGAGCCGCCGCCCAGGTCGAAGAAGTCGGCGTCGAGATCGGCGGCCTCGGCGCCGAGGATGGCGTCCCACAGCCCGGCCACCCAGGCCGCCGTGCCCGCGAGACCGGACGGGGCCGGTTCCTCGGTGCTCGGCAGCGGCCAGGGCAGCGCGTCGCGGTCGACCTTGCCCGAGGTGCGGGTCGGCAGGTCGGGCACGACCGCGAGACGGGGCACCAGCGGGGCCGGAAGCTGTTCGGCCAGAATCTCTCTGGCCTTCTTGACGTCGAAGTCGGGGCCGGCGCCGGTGAGGTAGCCGACCAGGATCTTGTTGCCCGCCTTGGTGGTCCGGATGGCGGCGGCAGCGCCGCTGACCCCGGGCAGATGCTGGAGGGCGTTGTCGATCTCGCCCAGCTCGATGCGGCGGCCGCCGATCTTGATCTGGTCGTCGGCCCGGCCGAGGAAGATCAGACCCTGGTGATCGTTGCGAACCAGATCACCACTGCGATAGGCGCGTTCCCAGCCCAGCGAAGGCAGCGGGGCGTACTTCTCGGCGTCCTTGGCCGGGTCCAGGTAGCGGGCCAGGCCGACGCCGCCGATGACGAGTTCGCCGGTCTCGCCCTCGGGCACGGGATTGCCCTGCGGGTCGACGACCGTCAGGTCCCAGCCGTCCAGCGGCAGCCCGATGCGGATCGGCATGCCGCCGTCGAGCAGCGCGGCGCAGGCGACGACCGTGGCCTCGGTGGGGCCGTAGGTGTTCCACACCTCGCGATCGGCGCCGCCGGCGAGCCGTTCGGCCAGCTCCGGCGGGACGGCCTCGCCGCCGAAGATCAGCAGGCGCACCGAGTCCAGCGCCTCGGCGGGCCAGGTGGCGGCCAGCGTCGGCACGGTGGAGACGATGCTGATCTCGCGGCGCATCAGCCACGGGCCCAGGTCGGCGCCGGTGCGGACCAGGTCGCGCGGGGCGGGGACCAGGCAGGCGCCGTGGCGCCAGGCCAGCCACATCTCCTCGCAGGAGGCGTCGAAGGCGACCGACAGCCCGGCCAGCACCCGGTCGCCGGGGCCGATCGGGGCGCGCTGCAGGAACAGTCGGGCCTCGGCGTCGACGAAGGCGGCGGCATTGCGGTGGGTGACCGCGACGCCCTTCGGGGTGCCGGTCGAGCCGGAGGTGAAGATGATCCAGGCGTCGTCGGCGGGAGTCGGCAGGGTGTTCCAGTCCGAGGCGGGCGTGCGGCCCGCGGCGGCGGTGGCCGACTCGATGCCCGCGGCCGTGGCCAGCGCGCTCACCCTGGCCTCGCCGAAGACCAGCCGGGCCCGCTCTTCCGGGTCGTCGGCGTCGACGGGAACGTAGGCGGCGCCGCAGTAGAGGACGGCCAGGATCGTGACGTACAGCGCGGCGCTGCCCGAGGGCATCCGCACGCCGACCCGGTCGCCGGGGCGCACCCCCGCGGCGGTCAGCTCGGTCATCCNGCGCGGCGCTGCCCGAGGGCATCCGCACGCCGACCCGGTCGCCGGGGCGCACCCCCGCGGCGGTCAGCTCGGTCATCCTGGCCTCGATCGCGGCGATCAGCTCCATGTAGCTGAGCACGACGGTGCCGTCGTCGATCGCCGGTGCGTCGGGGTGGGCCAGGGCGGTGCTGGTCAGGATGTCTACCAGGGTGCGCGGCGGCGCGGCCAGATCGGCGCGCAGGAGTGGATCACGCAACCGGCTCGCCGGGTCCTCAGTGCGTGGCTCGAGCATGGCGCTCAGTCCACCTCTCATCGGTCGACCCCCATCGGTGGTGTTTGTTGTTTCACGGGCGGGTTACCGGAGGGCAAACGGGATGGTCACCAGATGCCAACGGTACTCGGAGAAGGTGTGGCCGGACGGCAGCGCGAGGCGTGCCGCCGGCGCCGATCACGACGGCGAATCCGGTGATTCGCCGAGCGCGGTCAGCGTCAGCCGGTGCAGGGTGCGCTGTTCCTCGGGATCGAGCCGCTCCAGCACGCGTGCGGTGGCGTCGGCGATGAGGCGGTCGGTGCGCTTGCACTGCTTGCGCCCGGCGTCGGTGATCCGCAGCCGGTATTTGCGGCGGTCCTTGCCGTCGCGGGTGCGTTCGACCAGGCCGGCGCGTTCCAGCGCGTCGATCAGCCGGACGACTTCGCTGCGGTCGATGCCGAGGGCGTCGCCGACCTTCTTCTGCGTCAGGTCGGCGTTCTCCTCGATGAAGGTGAGCACCCAGTGATCGCGCAGCGGGACGTCGATCTCGGCGTGCAGTGCCTTGGTGAGCCGTCCGAGCGCGTACACCGGATAGCGCGGCAGGCCGCGGACGGGGTTCGAGTTCGTGGACATGATCGGCAACCCTAACAGATAGTGGGGGAACTCAATCATTTGAGTCATCCATCATGGATGAGGCAGATTGTTGGGCGATTCGCGGGCGGGTGGCAATCCGGCGGCAATCGGGTCTCGGCCGGGATGTCCGATTCCTTTGTGGCCGTGAGGATTACCTTTCGGGTGTCGGAACCGGTCACGGCGCGGGTCGGTGGGGTGGGTCGTCGCCGTCGCGAGCGCGGCGGGTGCCACCGGTTCCGACGGGCCGATCGTGGGTGGTTGACAGCTCGCCGGATCGTCTGCCACTCTCGAAACAGGTCACGAGTACCAGCGACAAGCCCCGGCTAGCTGGTCGGCAACCCTCCTCCGCGGTGGGGTGCTCCGGGTGACGACCAGGCCGCCGTCCGCAGTGGGCGCGGCAAGCGCGGACTCGCAGCACCCTTTTCGGGAACGAGTCCCTGAGCCGACGGGATTTCGTCATGACCGCAGTAATCGACCCCACCTGTGCCCTGGCCACCGTGTCCGGTGCGGACCTGCGGGTTCCGCTCGTGCAGGGCGGGACCAAGGACTACGCCAACTTCGACTACGCCGCGAGCGCGCCTGCCTTGCAGCAGGTCACCGACCGGATTTCCAAGCTGCTGCCGTACTACGCCAGCGTGCATCGCGGCGCCGGATACGCCTCGCGGATCTCCACCGAGTGCTACGAGGCGTCCCGTGGCGCGGTCGCCCGGTTCCTCGACGCCGCCGACGACCAGGTCGTCGTGTTCACCCGCAACACCACCGATTCGCTGAACCTGCTGGCCGGCTGCGTGCCCGGCGAGACCGTGGTGCTCGATATCGAGCACCACGCGAACTTCCTGCCGTGGACCGCGCACGGGCGCCGGGTCGTGCGGGCCGCCGATACCGTCGAGGAGACGATTCGCCGGGTCGTCGCCGAATTGTGCAGCAAGCCCGCCGCTTTGCTCGCGGTGACCGGCGCCTCCAACGTCACCGGTGAGGTGCTGCCGCTGGAGCGGCTGGCGACCATCGCCCACCTGTGCGGCGCGCGGATTCTCGTCGACGCGGCGCAGCTGGCGCCGCATCGCCGGATCTCCCTGCGCGAGACCGGCGTCGACTACCTCGCCTTCTCCGGGCACAAGCTGTACGCGCCGTTCGGCGCCGGTGTGCTGGTCGGTCGGCGGGACTGGCTCGACGCCGGCGAGCCGCACCTGGCCGGTGGTGGCGCGGTGCGCGAAGTCGGTGTGGCGCAGGTCGACTGGGCCGCGGCGCCGCAGCGGCACGAGGCCGGTTCGCCGAATGTGCTCGGCGCGGCCGCCATCGCCGCCGCCTGCGACGCGCTCGCCGCGATCGATCCGGAGGAGCTCGTCGCCCACGAGCGGTTCCTGGCCGACCGGTTGCGCGACGGGCTGGGTGCGATCCCGGGCGTCGAGCTGATCCGCATCTGGTCCGACAGCCCGGACTGTGTCGGCATCGTCGCCTTCACCGTGGCCGGCTATGCCCCCGGTGAGGTCGCCGCCTACCTCTCCGCCGAACACGCCATCGGTGTCCGCGACGGCCGCTTCTGCGCCCACCCCCTCCTCGCGGCCCTCGGCCTCGACGCCGCCCTGCGCGCCAGCATCGGCCTCGGCACCACCGCCGACGACGTGGACCGCTTGATCACCGCCGTCGCCACCCTCGTCGAATCCGGCCCCACCTGGACCTACGCCGCCACCGACGGCCTCTGGAACCCCACTCCCGAAACCCGCCCCCTCTCCGGCGACGCCCTCACCGGCGCCGCCCCCTGCCTCATCGGCTGAGCCGCCACGGTGCGGTCGGACGTGGCGTGTCCGGCCGCACCGCTCTGTCCCCATCGGGAATGTGCCCCGGTGATCCCTACAAGAACTGCGCTGCCGCGCGCGCCGCGGGCGCGGCGCCGCTCCACCGTGGCGAGCCCGGCTACAGATCCGGCTTGGACGCCGACGGTGACGGTATCGCTTGCGACAGGGGCTGACCTGCCGATCGGCGCCCCGGCTCGCGCAGCGGCGCTGTCAGGTGTCGAGGGCGGTGGGGCGGTGGTATCTGCCGTTGTAGTAGAGGAGGGGAGCGGCGGATGGGGATTCCCTGGTGTCGTCGTGGACTCGGGTGACGAGGCCTACGGCGAGGGTGTGGTCGCCGATGTCGATGAGTTGGTGGAGGGTGGCGCGGAGCCAGATGGGGGTGCCGTGCAGGACCGGCTCGCCGGTGTCGAGGGTGGTCCACAGGGAGCGGTCGGTGAAGCGGTCGGCGGCGGTGCGGGAGAAACGGTGGGCCAGGTGGTGCTGGTGTTCGCCGAGGAAGTGGATGACGACCGAGTCGGCCGCGCGCAGGGCCTCGATGCTCGAGGACGTGTGGGCGATGTTGAACGACACCAGCGGCGGTTCCAGCGACAGTGAGGCGAAGGACGTCGCCGTGAAGCCGACGGGGCCCGAGTCCGCTCCGATCGTCACCACGGTGACGCCGGCCGGATAGTGCCGCATCGAGGCCCGATATTGCTCAGCGGTGATCCCGCTCAGATCGTCGGGGACGACCAGTTCGGCCGGAATACGTCGCGCATCACCCACCGCCCCAAACTACGCCTGCGGCGCGATCACACCCATCGCCCGGTCGTCGCGCTGTGCGCCGACCGCGCCGGCCTTGTCTTCGGTGAGCACGCGGAACGCGAACACGACCTGCCACAACCCGATGAACAGGGTGGGCAGCCGCTCATAGAGCCCGGCGGAGGAATCCGCACCCGCCACGGTGCTTTCGAACGCAACGAAGAACGCGCCGACTGCCGCCAGCGACAGGACGCCGGTGGCGACCGAGAAGGCTGCCCAGCCGCGGAATGGGCGACCCGCGGCGGCGAACGCGGCTACCGGGAACGCCAGGAAAACCACCAGCGCGCCCATGCTGTGCACCGTGCCGATCGCGGTGACGGCGTCGGACTCACCGGCGGGGAATCCGAGCGCGGGGTCGGTGGGGGCAACGCCGATCAGGACCAGCCCCGCTCCAGCGACGAGCAGCGACACATATCCCGTAGTCCGGATGGCGGCCGAACGCCGGAGCGCCTCGGCGAAGCACAGGGTCAGCACGCCGTAGACGACGAAGTTCGCGATTTGTATCCAGCCGTGCCGGCCAAGGCTGAGCGTGCTGATGGTGTCGTGCGAGGAGTCGTAGTCCGGCTGCACCGCACCGTTGACGAGATAGGTCAGGACGAAGAGAACGGGACCGGCCGCACCTGCCGCCACCATGGCATGCGTACAACGTATACTCATGTGTACAACGTACACGGATTGTGCGTACGTAGTACACACGAGAGACAATCAGGCGTGACATTCCTCTGGGAACGGCTTGCGCAGGCCACCGGCGCACCGGGTAAGGCTCTGTCCGCTCAGCGCATCGCCGCGACGGCGGTGGCCGTTGCCGACGCCGACGGGCTCGACGCGATCACCATGCGCCGCCTCGCCGCCGAGCTGGGCGTCGCGCCCATGGCCGCCTACCGCCACGTGGCGAACAAGGACGAGGTGCTGGAACTGATGGTCGACCTCGTCTACGGCGAGATCGACCTGTCCGCCGGGATCGACTGGCGCACGACCCTGCGCGAGATGGCACTGGCTGTCCGCGCTCTGATCCTGCGCCACCCGTGGCTCACCCGCCTGTCGGCCCCGCAGATGGTCTACGAGCTGACACCGCATCGCATGGCACTGACGGAACTGGCTCTCGCCGCACTCCACGACGACCTCGGCCTCGACCTCGATACCGCGATGGCGGCCTGTCGCACCGTCTCCATGTATGTCCAGGGCGCGACCAGCGCCGAAATCGGCCTGCGCGACCTCATGGACGATCGCGGCTGGACCACCGGCGCGGATGCCCGCGCGGGTCTCGCCACACACCTGCGGTGGCTTCTCGACACCGGCCGCTATCCGACCTTCCAGCGTTACGCCCAGGCGGCGGACCGCAAAGACGACCTGCGATGGCAGTTCGAAACCGGCCTCGATCAGGTCCTCGACGGAATCGGCTGCGCCGCACACTGAATCGCCCGAACCGATTCACCGGCGTGGCAAAGCGCCTCGGACTCAGTCGACCTCGATCGGCAACCCGGCGGTGATCCGGACGAGTTCGCGGAAGTTGGTGCGGAACACCGTGTTCGGATGTCCACCCGCGGCCCACACCTCGGTGTGCTCGGCCAGGGCGGTGTCGACCCAGGTGGGCAGATTGGTGGGATGGCCGACGGGGGCGGTGCCGTCGATCGGCTGGCCGGTGACGCGCTCGACCAGGGCGGTGGGCGCCGGGGTGAGGGTGCCCTCCAGGCGTTTGCCGGTCCGCGTCAGATTGACCTGATGGTGGTCGGCGACCAGCAACAGGACGGGGTCGTCGTCGAGCAGGAAGACCTGCGAGGTGGTGATCGCGGTGGGCGGGGCGCCCAGAGCGCGGGCGGCATCGGCCGCGGTGGCAGCGGGCGTCTCGGGCGAAACGATGACGCCGTGATGCCCGCGGGCGATGAGCGTATCGGCGACGCGGCATGCGACCGCCGGTAGAGACGACCTGCGCATGAAATCCAGAGTAGGACGATTGCGGGAAATATGCCGGGGGAGCGGGATTTTGGGGTTCATCCCAGGGGCTGCGCACATCCCTGGCGGCGCGCCAATAGACTCGGTCCATGACTGAATGGCAGGCCTTCACCGTCGAGATCGCCGACCACGTTGCCCAGGTCACACTGACCGGGCCGGGTAAGGGCAACGCGATGGGACCCGATTTCTGGCGTGAGCTGCCGGAGATCTTCCGCGAGCTCGACGCCGACCCGCAGGTGCGGGCCGTGGTGCTCACCGGCGCGGGCAAGCACTTCTCCTTCGGGCTCGACCTGGCGGCGATGGGCGGCATGCTCGCCCCGGTGCTGGCCGACGATGCCAAGGCCGCGCCGCGCACCGAGTTCCTCAAGGTCGTGCGCGGTATGCAGGACTCGGTGACCGCGGTCGCCGAGTGCACCAAGCCGGTGATCGCGGCCGTGTCCGGCTGGTGCATCGGTGGTGGCCTCGACCTGATCGCGGCCGCCGACATCCGGCTGGCCAGCGAGGACGCCAAGTTCAGCCTGCGGGAGGCGAAGGTCGCGATCGTCGCCGACATCGGCTCGCTGCAGCGTCTGCCCGGCATCATCGGCGAGGGCAACCTGCGCGAGCTCGCGTACACCGCCAAGGACATCGACGCCGCGCGCGCCGAGCGGATCGGCCTGGTCAACGAGGTGTTCGCCGATCAGGAGGCCGTCGTCGCGGCCGCGCACGCGATGGCCCGCGAGATCGCCGACAACCCGCCGCTGGTGGTGCAGGGCATCAAGGACGTGCTCGAGCATCGGACCGCTCCGGCGGTGGCCGACGGCCTGCGCTACGTGTCGACCTGGAACGCGGCGTTCCTGCCGTCCAAGGACCTCACCGAGGCGATCACGGCGGTGTTCCAGAAGCGCGCGCCGGAGTTCAAGGGCGAGTAAAGGCAGTACAAACGGTTGCCCCGGCGACCGTTCTGTCTACATACTTGCATCACACAACTAATTGATTGATGCAAGTAAAGGTGAACTGAAGTGGTGGACAACGAGCCCGCGATCGACGCGATCGCGGTCCAGCTCGTCCGGCTGCACCGGCTGCGGGACCGGACGCTGGCCCAGATCAAGGACCGCTCCGGCATCGACCCGGCGGGCTTCGTCGTGCTGTTCCGGCTGGTCTGTGACGGGCCGATGCGCTCGGGCGCGCTGGCCGAGGCGGTGCACTCGGACGCGTCGACGGTGAGCAGGCAGGTGGCCCAGCTGGTCGACCGGGAACTGGTGCGACGCGTCGCCGACCCCGACGACGGCCGCGCCACCGTGCTGGAGGTGACCGACCAGGGCCGGGAGGTCGCCGAGCGGATTCGAACCCGGCGCCGCGAGTCGGTCGCCGTCGTCACCGAGGACTGGTCGCCCGAGGATCGCGCGACCTTCGCCGCGCTGCTGACGCGCTTCGTCGACGACTACGACGTGGCCCGCCCGACCCTGCTGACCCGCTCGACCGCGCTCAGCGCTACCGCGATGGAGAACGATTCGTGACGACAACCGCGGCCCCGGTGGAATCACCTGCCGGCTTCACCCACCGCCAGATCCTGACCATCCTGTCCGGCCTCATGCTCGGCATGCTGCTGGCCTCGCTCGATCAGACGATCGTGTCGACCTCGATCCGCACCATCGCCGACGACCTGCACGGCTACTCACTGCAGGCCTGGGCGACGACGGCCTACCTGATCACCGCGACGATCAGCACCCCGCTCTACGGCAAGCTCTCGGACATGTTCGGCCGTAAGCCGTTCTTCCTCACCGCGATCGGACTGTTCGTCATCGGCTCGCTGCTGTGTACGTTCGCCACGTCGATGTACCAGCTGGCGGCCTTCCGCGCGTTCCAGGGTCTGGGTGCCGGCGGGTTGATGTCGCTGGCGCTGGCCATCATGGGCGACATCATCAGCCCCCGCGAACGTGCCCGCTACCAGGGCTACTTCCTGGCCGTGTTCGGTATCTCGAGCGTGCTCGGGCCGGTGCTCGGCGGTCTGCTGGCCGGGCAGGACACCATTCTCGGCGTCACCGGCTGGCGCTGGGTGTTCCTGGTGAACGTGCCGCTGGGCCTGCTCGCGCTGGTCGTGGTGACCCGGGTGCTGCAACTGCCGCGCAAGCCGCACGCCACCCACCGCATCGACTTCGGCGGCGCGCTGGTGCTCGCGATCGGACTGGTCCCGCTGCTGATCGTGGCCGAGCAGGGCCGCGAATGGGGTTGGGGCAGTACCGCGTCGGTGGTCTGCTATCTGATCGGCGCCGCGGGCGTCCTCGGGTTCGTCGCGGTCGAGAAGGTCATGGGCGATGCGGCGATGATCCCGTTGCGCATCTTCACCAACACCACGTTCGCGCTCGGCGTGGTGATCTCGTTCGTGGTCGGCGCCGCCATGTTCGGCGGCATGCTGCTGCTGCCGCAGTACCTGCAGGTCGTGCGGGGCGCGGGACCCACCGAGGCGGGTCTGCAGATGCTGCCGATGGTGCTCGGCCTGATGACCGGTTCGATCGTGTCGGGTCGGCTGATCTCGAAAACCGGCCGCTACCGGGCCTTCCCGGTGATCGGCGCGACGGTGCTGACCCTCGGCCTGTTCCTGCTGCACCTGCTCGACGCCGACAGCCCGCTGTGGCTGGCGATGATCTTCATGGCGCTGGCCGGCTTCGGTCTCGGCAACCTGCTCCAGCCGATGACGCTGGCGCTGCAGAACGCGTTGCCGCCCGAGGACATGGGCGTGTCCACCGCCTCGGCCACGTTCTTCCGGCAGATCGGCGGCACGCTCGGCGCCGCAGTCTTCCTGTCGATCCTGTTCTCGCTGCTCACCCCGAACATCACCGAGCGGATGCAGCAGGCGGCCACCGATCCGGCCTACCAGCAGGCCGTGATCGCGGGTGCGCAGAGCGGCAACCCGGCCGATGCCGCGCTGGCCAAGGGCCTGCTGGCGCACGACACCTCGGCGGCGGGCCAGGTGCTCGAGGACAGCTCGATCGTCCAGCAGCTGAATCCGGTGCTGGCCAAGCCGTTCCAGGTGGGCTTCGCCGATTCGATGTCGACGGTGTTCCTGGTGGCGACCGGGGTCGCGCTGCTGGCGCTGCTGCTGGTGCTGTTCTGGAAGGAGGCCCCGCTGCGGATGCAGGGCGGCATCCAAGCCGCCGGTGACACCAAGGCCGCCGACGGCGCGGGCGCGCTGGTCGACACGGCGGCGCAGTCCAGTGCCGCGGACGCCGACCACAGCGCCGACGACGCGGGCGGCCGG
>NZ_JBCGFB010000057.1:0-25223 GCF_038752175.1 Nocardia sp. No.11
CCTCGGCGATCCGACCGCGCACGCCGAGGTGCTCGCGTTGCGGGCCGCGGCCGCCGTGCACGGCGACGGCTGGCGGTTGGCGGGCGCGACGCTGGCGGTCACCCTGGAGCCGTGCACGATGTGCGCGGGCGCGCTGGTGTTGGCTCGGGTGGGCAAGGTCGTGTTCGGCGCCTGGGAGCCCAAGACCGGCGCCGTCGGCTCGCTCTGGGACGTCGTGCGCGACCGCAGGCTCAACCATCGTCCCGAGGTGCGGGGCGGGATCCTCGAAGCGGAGTGCGTCGCCCTCCTGGACGATTTCTTCCGAACTCAGCGCTGACCAGCCGATTTAACGATCCGGCACCCCCTCCGGTATCGTAGTCGGCGGTGGCGTGTCCGAGCGGCCTAAGGAGCACGCCTCGAAAGCGTGTGACGGGTAACCCCCGTCCGAGGGTTCAAATCCCTCCGCCACCGCCACAGAGCCCCTCACCTGATATGCCAGGTGAGGGGCTCTTTTTCGTCGGCTGTTCACGCGGTACGGCCCCGCCCGCCGGGGCTGTACGTAATAGACTGGTAGTACCGAAATCCGGGAAGGAACGATGTCTTATGCGCGGGCGACAGCCGCCACCCGCGAAGTCCGGGATCGGGCTCGGGGGGAAGCTCATGGTTCTGGTCGTGCTGGGCTGGGTAGCCGTCGGGCTGCTCGCCGCGGGCCAGCGACACTACTTCGCCCACCTGCCCAAGGAGTGCTCCGACTGGGCGACGATCGCGGTGACCGCCGCCGCGGGTCCGGCCAACTATGTCGGCCTGAACCCGCGGGTCAGCCAGTGCGAGGTACCCCAACCGAGCCAGTGATATCGGCGGCTGGCGCCGCGGGGGGTTTCCGGCCCTTGGTGCCTCGAATCCGAGGGGCGATACTGCGCCTTCGGCGGTACGTCTCGCCCCTCGGATTCGAGGCGGCCGGAAACCCCGGGTGGTCAGGTGCGGGCGGGGACGGGGGTCTTTTCCTGCTCTTGTAGTTCCCGCAGGCGAGCGCCCTCGACGTCGATGTCGGGGACGATCTTGTCCAGCCACTTCGGCATCCACCATGCCCATTTGCCGAGCAGCACCAGCAGCGCGGGGATGAGCACCATGCGGACGACGAAGGCGTCGAGGGCGACACCGGCGGCGAGCGCGAAGCCCATGGACTTGGCGGTGACGTCGGACTCCAGCAGGAACGAGCCGAACACCGAGATCATGATGATCGCCGCCGAGGTCACCACGCGCGCGCCGTGGTGATAGCCCTTGACCACGGCCTCGGTGGGATCGGCGCCGTGCACGTACTCCTCGCGCATGCGGGTCACCAGGAACACCTGGTAGTCCATGGCCAGGCCGAATACCAAGCCGATCAACATGATCGGCAGGAAGCTGACCAGCGGATGCGGGTCCTCGATGAGACCGAGCTCGCCCTCCTGGAAGATCAGCACGGTCGCGCCGAAGGTGGCCGCCATGGACAGCAGGAAACCGAGCGCGGCCGTCAGCGGGACCAGGATCGAGCGGAACACCAGGATCAGCAGGACGAACGCCGCGCCCGCCACGATCGCCATGTACGGGACGATCTTGCTGAGCAGGACGTGGTCGATATCGGCGTAGATGGCGGTGCTGCCGGTGATGCCGTAGGACATCTTGTACTGCTCGTTCAGCGCGGGTTCGGCATCGCGCGCCGACTGCACCAGGTCCTTGGTCGACTGCGCGTTGGGCCCGGCGTTGGGGATGCCGTTGATCAGCGCGCCCGCGCCGTCCTGGCTGAGCTGCGGCTCGGTGACAAGCTCCATGTCCGGATAGGACTGTAGCTTCTCGCGCAACGCGAGCAGCGCGGCTTCGCGCTGGTCGACGGGGGTGTCGCTGAGGTCGACAGCGATCTGCAGGATGCCGTTGCTGCCCTCGCCGAAGCCCTCGGTGCGCAGGTCGTAGGCCTTGCGGACGGTGGTCGACTTGGGCAGGCTGTCCTCGCCGGGCAGGCCGAGGTTCAGGTTGATCGCCGGCGCGGCCAGCAAGCCGAGCACCACGATGGCCAGCCCCATCGTCACGGCGGGCCATCTGGCGATGACCTTGGCCACCCGGGTGCCGTTGGTGACGACGCTGTCGTCCTCGGGATCGTGCTGGGCGATCAGCGGCAGCTTCGGTGTGAACAGGAACTTGCCGAACGCGCCGAGCAGCGCCGGCATCAGCGTGATCGCGGTGAGCACCGCGAACGCGGCCGCGATCGCGCCGCCCAGACCCATGAAGGTCAGGAACCGCACGCCGACGATGCTCAGCCCGACCAGCGCGATGATGACCGTCAGCCCGGCGAACACGACCGCCGATCCGGCCGTGCCCAGCGCCGTGCCCGCCGCTTCCTCGGCCGAATCCTGCACCGCCAGTTCGTGCTTGTACCTCGACACGATGAACAGCGCGTAGTCGATCGAGAGCGCGATGCCGATCATCGAGGCCAGGAACGTGGTGAAGCTGGGGATCGAGAGCACCGAGGTGGACAGGAAGATCAGCGAGGTGGCCGCGCCGAGGCCGACGATCGCGGTGATGATCGGCACGAACGCGGCGACGATCGCGCCGAACGCGACGACCATGACCACCAGCGCCACCAGCATGCCGATCATCTCGGACTTGCCGCTGGGCATCTCCTGTTCCATCGCGATGGTGCCGCTGATCTCGACCGTCAGCCCGGCCGCGCGGGCGGCGTCACCGACGGCGTAGGCGGCGTCGCGGTCCTCGGCCGTGATATCGGCGAATTCCTTGATCGTGAACGGCACGCTGAAGTACGCGACGGTGTCGGGGTCGGTCTTGTTCAGCACGTTCAGCGGTGCGCCGCTGCAGGTCGATGGGTCGCGCTCGGCCCCGAGACAGCCCATCTCCTCGGTCATCGCGATCGGATTCGGGATCGGCTTGCTGTGATCGACGATGTCGAGCTGATCGAGCCGGGCGATCATCGCGTCGAGCGCCTGCTTGTTCGCCGGGTCGGTGAGCTTCTGCCCGGCCGGCGCGCCGACGACGTAGGTGCCGGTCACGGCGTCGAAGGCGAAGGCCTCCGACATGCCGGGGAAGTGTTTGTCGAGGATCTCGGTCGCCCGTTCCGACGGCAGGTTGGGCATGCTGAAGTCGTCGGTCATCGGTTTCTGGAGCTGCGCGCCGAGGGCGCCGAGCACCAGGAAACAGATCAACCAGACGGGTAGCACGATCCATTTGCGGCGAAAGGCCAGCTTGCCCCACCGGTACAGATAGACGGACACGGTTTTTCTCCTCGCGGTGATCGGTGCGGAGCGGGAGGTAGAGCCGGGTCTAACCAGTCCGAGTCTGGTGCCAGGCCACCGCGATATCAAGCAACCTGCCAGGTGCGACGGGCGAAAAAGGAGGACGACCCCGCGATCCTGAGGGATCGCGGGGTCGTCCGGTTCGAGTGGGTCAGGAGACCGGAAGCGGCTGCTTCACCGTCTCGGCGCCCTGGTTACGCAGCTGTTCGAGCTTGGAACCCTCGACGTCGATATCGGGCAGGATGCGGTCGAGCCACTTCGGGATCCACCACGACCACTTGCCCATGATGACCAGCAGCGCGGGCACCACGACCATGCGGACGATGAAGGCGTCGATCGCCACACCGGCGGCCAGCGCGAAGCCGAAGGACTTCGCGGTGACGTCGGTCTCCAGGATGAACGAGCCGAACACCGAGATCATGATGATCGCCGCCGAGGTCACGACGCGGGCGCCGTGGTGGTAGCCGGAGACCATCGCGTCCTTGGGCGACTTGCCGTGCACGAATTCCTCGCGCATGCGGGTCACCAGGAACACCTGGTAGTCCATGGCCAGGCCGAATACCAAGCCGATCAACATGATCGGCAGGAAGCTGACCAGCGGCTGCGGGTCCTCGATCAGGCCGAGCTTGCCCTGCTGGAAGATCAGCACGGTGGCGCCGAAGGTGGCCGCCATCGAGAGCAGGAAGCCCAGGGCCGCGGTGAGCGGGACCAGGATCGAGCGGAACACCAGGATCAGCAGGATGAACGCGGCACCGGCCACGATCGCCAGGTACGGCACGATCTTGCTGAGCAGGACGTGGTCGACATCGGCGTAGATGGCGGTGGTGCCGGTGATCCCGTACTCCATGCCGAACTGCGCCTCGAGGTCGGCTTCGGCGCCGCGCGCTTCGGCGACCAGATCCTTGGTGGCCTGGTTGTTCGGGCCCGACTTCGGCACGCCGTTGAGCATGGCGCCCTGCTTGTTCTCGCTCCACTGCGGCTCGGTCACGTAGTCCATGCCGTCGTAGGACGCGAGCTTGTCGCGCAGCGCGCCGACCGCGGCCTCACGCTGGCTTTCCGGCACCGCGCTCAGGTCGGTGACGACCATCAGCACGCCGTTGCTGCCCTCGCCGAAGCCCTCGGTGCGCAGCTCGTAGGCCTTGCGGACGGTGGAGGTCTTCGGGGCCGAGTCCTCGCCGGGCAGACCAAGGTTCAGGCCCGCGGCGGGTGCGGCGAGCGCGCCGAGCACGACGACCGACAGGATCAGCGCGACCCACGGGGCCTTGCCGATCAGGCGGGCGAAACGCTGGCCGTTGGTGACCGAGCTCTCGTCCTCGGGATCGTGCTGGGCGACCAGCGGCAGCTTCGGCTTGAACAGGTACTTGCCGAAGGCGCCCATCAGCGCGGGCATCAGGGTGATCGCGGTGAGCACCGCGAAGCCGGCCGCGATGGCGCCGCCCAGACCCATGAAGGTCAGGAACTGCACGCCGACGATGCTGAGCGCGCCGAGCGCGATGATGACGGTCAGACCGGCGAACACGACGGCCGAACCGGCGGTGCCGAGCGCGGTACCCGCGGCTTCCTCGGCCGAGTCACGCACGGCCAGTTCGTGTTTGTACCTGGACACGATGAACAGCGCGTAGTCGATCGACAGCGCGATACCGATCATCGAGGCGAGGAAGGTGGTGAAGCTGGGGACCTCGATCACCGAGGTGCCGAGCATGATCAGCGAGGTCGCGGCGCCGAGGCCGACGATGGCGGTGACGATCGGGACGACGGCGGCGACGATGGCGCCGAAGGCGACCACCATCACGATCAGGGCCACGCCCATGCCGATCAGCTCGGACTTGCCGCTCGGCTGCTCCTGCTCCATCGCGATCGAGCCGCTGAGCTCGACGGTCAGGCCGGCGTTGCGCGCTTCGGCGGCGACCTCGTAGGCGGCGTCGCGCTCGACGTCGGTGACATCGGTGACGCCCTCGATACTGAACGGCACGTTCAGCACCGCGACGCTGTCCGGCGCGGTCGAGCTCAGCACGTTGAGCGGTGCGCCCGAGCACTTCGACGGGTCGGGGTTGGCGAGACAGCCCATCTTGTCGGTCATCTCGATGGGGCTCATCAGCGGCTTCGAGTGATCGACGATCGGCAGCTCACCGAGCTTGGTGATGAGCGCGTCGACGGCGGCGCGGTTGGCCGGATCGGTGAGCTTCTGGCCCTCCGGGGCGCCGATCACGTAGGTGCCGGACACGGCGTCGAACTTGAACTGCTCGGACATGCCCGGGAAGTGCTTGTCGAGGATCTCGTTCGCACGGGCCGACGGCAGCGACGGCATGCTGAAGTCGTTGGTCATCGGCTTGCTCAGGGTGGCGCCGACGCCGCCGAGCAGCAGGAACAGCAACAACCAGACCGGTAGCACGATCCATTTGCGGCGGAAAGCGAACTTTCCCCATCTGTACAGGTATACGGACACGAGGGTGCTCCTAGCGCGAAGAACTCGGGTGGGATCAGGCTCGTAGACAGCACTTGCGGGTCTCCCCTGACGACCCGCCTCCACATCGTCGTTTTCTGCCTACCGTGCGGTAGGTAGACTACCGATTCAGTAAGTGGAGAGGCAACCTCAATTTCGGGGGCGCCGCGTAAGTCACACGCAGTGATGGGAGGATTGAATACATGGCTCCCCGAGACACCGTCGACGCCGTTTCCGCAGGTGGAGGCACTAAGCAGGCTATCCGCGACGCCGCGGTACAGCTTTTCGGCGCCAAGGGTTTCGAGCAGACGAGCCTGCGCGAGGTCGCCGATATGGTGGGGATCACAAAGGCTTCGCTCTACTACCACTACGCGTCGAAGCTGGATCTGCTCCTCGCGATCATCGATCCGATCATCGATCACATGCGCGACATCGTCACCGACATCGACGCGGTCCCCTACGACGACGAGGGCATCCGCGCGGTGCTGCGGACGTACCTGCGCGGGATGATCCGGCACCGCGCGGCGGGCGCGCTGTGCGTGCGCGACACCGCGGCGATCGTCAACGCCATCGCCGATCGCTACCCCGATCTGATGGAGCCGACCAGGGAACTGCGCACCTGGCTGGCCGGTCCCGACCCGGATCAGGAAGCCATGCTGCGCGCGGCCGCGGCCATCGAGGTGCTCGGGGTCGCGCTGCTGTCATCGGAGCTGGCGCCCGGCGCGACCGATGAGATGGTGGAGAAGACCCTGCTCGACGCGGCGACCTGCGTGCTGACCGCCTGCGGACGGTCGGCATGACCGGGCGGCTCGCCGCTCCCGCCCGGCCGACCGCGTAAGTTCGACTCGTGCATATCACCGCCAGGGTCGATTACGCGGTGCGAACGCTGCTGGAGCTCGCCGCGGCCGACGGCGTCGTCAAGGCCGAGGCGATCGCCGCCGCCGCGCAGATCCCGCCGAAGGTACTCGAGACCGTGCTGGCCGAGCTGCGCCGCGCCGACCTCGTGCTGAGCAGGCGCGGTCCCGACGGCGGCTACCGCCTCGGCAGGCCCGCCCCGGAGATCTCGGTGGCCGACGTGATCCGCGCCGTCGAATCGCCGCTGGCCTCGGTGCGCGGGCAGCGCCCCGAGGACGTGCGCTATCCCGGCGCCGCCGAACCGTTGCAGCAGGTATGGATCGCGCTGCGGGTCAACATCAGGGCCGTGCTGGAGAACGTCTCCATCGCCGATATCGCCACCGACCGGCTGCCGGGTTTCATCGGCGAGCTGATCGCCGACCCCGGCGCCTGGGTGCGGCGCGAGCCGCGCACGCCCGCCGGCGCGTAATTCGTCCACAGGCCGGACTTGTCCACAGGGCGGTAAAAGTCGGCGGCGACGCTCACCCGCACGCGGTAGCCTGCGACCACCATGTTGATCACCCTGCTGCGGACCTACCTGGCCCCGTACCGCGCTCAGCTGGCCGGTGTCCTCGTGCTCCAGCTGATCTCGGTCATCGCGATGCTCTACCTGCCCAGCCTCAACGCCGACCTCATCGACAACGGCGTGACCAAGGGCGATATCGGCTACATCTGGTCCACCGGCCTGTTCATGCTCGCGGTCAGCTGCGTGCAGATCGTGGCCTCGTCGGCGTCGGTGTACCTCGGCGCCCAGGCGGCCATGGGAGCGGGCCGCGATATGCGCGGTGGTGTGCTGCACCGGGTCGAGACCTTCTCGGCCAGGGAGGTCGGCATGTTCGGCGCGCCCTCGCTGATCACCCGCTCGACCAACGACATCCAGCAGGTGCAACTGCTCATCGTCATGTCGGTGACGATTCTGGTGATGGCGCCGATCATGTGCGTCGGCGGCATCATCATGGCGCTGCGCGAAGATCTGGGCCTGTCCTGGCTGCTGCTGATCGCGGTCCCCGCGCTGGCGTTGGCCATGGGCACGATCGTGGCCCGCATGGTGCCCGGCTTCCGGCAGATGCAGGCGCGCATCGATGAGGTGAACCGAGTGCTGCGCGAGCAGATCACCGGCATCAGGGTGGTGCGGGCGTTCGTGCGCGAACGCCAGGAGATCTGGCGCTTCGGGATGGCCAACACCGCGCTCACCGACGCCTCGCTGCGCGTCGGCAAGCTGATGGCGCTGATGTTCCCGACGGTCATGCTGATCAGCAACGTCACCGCCGTCGCGGTGATCTGGTTCGGCGGTCACCACGTCGACAACGGCACCATGCAGATCGGCTCGCTCACCGCGATGCTGTCCTACATCATGCAGATCCTGATGGCCGTCATGATGGCCTCGTTCCTGGCGATGATGGCGCCGCGCGCCGCCGTCTCGGCAGACCGGATCGGCGGGGTACTCGAGACCGAGTCCTCGGTCCGGCCGCCGCGGCTGCCGCAGCCCTTCGCCGCCGACCCGGCCGCGGTCGATGTCCAGTTCGCCGAGTTCGCCTTCCCCGGTGCGGAGAAGCCGGTGCTGCGCGGCATCCGGTTCCAGGTCGCCCCCGGCACGACGACCGCGATCGTCGGCGCCACCGGCTCCGGCAAGACCACCCTGATCAACCTGATCCCGCGGCTGATCGACGTCACCGACGGCGCGGTCTACCTCGGCGGCACCGACGTGCGCCACCTCGATCTCGAACTCCTGCGCGGCGGCATCGGACTGGTCCCGCAGAAGGCGTACCTGTTCTCCGGCACCATCGCGAGCAACCTGCGCTACGGCAAGCCCGAGGCCACCGACGCGGAACTGTGGCACGCGCTCGAGGTGGCCCAGGCGGCCGACTTCGTGCGCGAGATGCCGCAGGGGCTCGACACCCCGGTCGCCCAGGGCGGCACCACCGTCTCGGGCGGGCAGCGGCAGCGCCTGTGCATCGCCCGCGCGCTGGTGCGCAGGCCGCGCGTCTACCTGTTCGACGACTCGTTCTCGGCGCTCGACGTCGCCACCGACGCCAGGCTGCGTGCCGCGCTCAAGCCCGAGACCGCCGACGCGTCGGTGCTCATCGTCGCCCAGCGGATCGCGACCGTTCGCGACGCCGACCAGATCGTCGTCCTGGAGGACGGCGCGATGGCGGGCATCGGCACGCACGACCAGTTGATGCAGCGATGTCCCGAATACCGCGAGATCGTCGAGTCCCAGCTCAGTGTGGAGGAGGCTCGATGAGGCCCGGTGCTCCGGTACCCGGCGCGCCGGGTACGAAGGCCAAGTCGTTCGGACCGTCGCTCAAGCGCCTGCTGCGCAGGCTCGCGCCGGAACGCCTCGCCGTCGGCGTGATCGTCGCGCTGGTGATCACCTCGGTGGTGCTCAACACGCTCGGCCCCTACCTCCTCGGCAAGGCCACCAACCTGGTCTTCGACGGTTTCGTCGGCAAGCAGCTCGACCCGCGGTTCAGCAAAGAGCAGACCATCCAGATGCTGCGCGACCGCGGCGAGAACACCCGCGCCGACATGCTCTCGGCGATGAACGTCATCCCCGGCACTGGCATCGACTTCGACGCCGTCGCCCGGGTCCTGCTGATCGTGCTCACCCTGTACGTGGCGGCCTCGGTGTTCGGCTGGCTGCAGGGTTACCTGCTCAACATCGTCATCAACCGGACCGTGAAGCGGCTGCGCGACGACGTCGAGGACAAGCTGCACCGGCTGCCGCTGCGCTACTTCGACTCCGCCCCGCGCGGTGACGTGCTCAGCCGCGTCACCAACGACGTCGACAACGTCTCGCAGAGCCTGCAGCAGACGATGAGCCAGCTGCTGGTCTCGCTGTTCACCGTGGTCGGCATCCTGATCATGATGTTCTGGATCTCGCCGCTGCTGGCGCTGATCGCGCTGCTCACCGTGCCCGCGGCCATCGTCGTGACGGCGCAGATCGCCAAGCGGTCCAAGCCGCACTTCGTCGACCAGTGGAAGTTCACCGGCGCGGTGAACGCCTCGGTCGAGGAGGCCTACACCGGCCACGAGATCATCACCGCCTTCGGCCGCAGCCGCGAGGTCGGCAAGGAATTCGACGAGCGCAACCAGCAGCTCTACGACGCGAGCTTCAAGGCGCAGTTCATCTCCGGCCTGATCATGCCGGCCATCATGTTCCTGGGGAACGTGAACTTCGTGTTCATCGCGCTGGTCGGCGGCCTGCGGGTGGCCACGGGCAACCTGTCGCTGGGCGACGTCCAGGCCTTCATCCAGTACTCGCGCCAGTTCAGCCAGCCGCTCACCCAGATCGGCGCGATGGCCAACCTGCTGCAGTCCGGCGTCGCCTCGGCCGAGCGGATCTTCGAGATCCTCGACGCCGAGGAGCAGAGCCCCGACCCGGTGGTGGAGAACCAGCGCCCGGTCGATCGCGGGCGGGTCGAGTTCGAGGCGGTCTCCTTCGGCTACGACCCCGAGGTGCCGATCATCGAGCGGCTGTCGCTGGTCGCCGACCCGGGGCACGTCGTCGCCATCGTCGGCCCGACCGGCGCGGGCAAGACCACGCTGGTCAACCTGCTCATGCGCTTCTACGAGCTCGACGCGGGCACCATCTCGATCGACGACGTCGACATCACCACCATCACCCGCGACCACCTGCGCTCGCGGATCGGCATGGTGCTGCAGGACACCTGGCTGTTCAAGGGCACCATCCGGGAGAACATCGCCTACGGCAATCCGAACGCCTCCGAGCACGACATCCTGGCGGCGGCCCGCGCCGCCTACGTCGACCGGTTCGTGCACGCGCTGCCGCACGGCTACGACACGGTGATCGACGAGGAGGGCGGCGGTGTCAGCGCGGGCGAGAAGCAGCTGATCACCATCGCCCGCGCGTTCCTGGCCAAGCCGTCGATCCTGATCCTCGACGAGGCGACCAGCTCGGTCGACACCCGCACCGAACTGCTGGTCCAGCACGCGACCGCGGCCCTGCGCCGCGACCGCACCAGCTTCGTCATCGCGCATCGCCTCTCCACCATCCGCGACGCCGACCTGATCGTGGTGATGGAGAAGGGTCGCATCGTCGAGCACGGCTCGCACGAGCGGCTGCTCGAGGAGCGCGGCGCGTACTACCGCCTCTACAACGCGCAGTTCGCGGCGGCGGAACTGTAGGAGACCGGCGCGTCACCCGGGCGGGTGACACGCCGGGCAGTCCTGGCACGATGGGCAGGTGGCCGATCCCAGCGAGTTCTCCTTCACCGTAGGCACCCGTCTCGACCGCGGGCGCCACGGCCGTACCGGCGTCATCGGTACCCCGCACGGCGAGATCGCCACGCCCGCGTTCATCCCGGTGGGCACCAAGGCGTCGGTGAAGGCGGTGCTGCCGGAGACGATGAAGGACCTCGGCGCGCAGGCACTGCTGGCCAACGCCTATCACCTGTACCTGCAGCCGGGCGCCGACATCGTCGACGAGGCGGGCGGTCTCGGTACCTTCATGAACTGGTCCGGCCCGACCTTCACCGACAGCGGCGGCTTCCAGGTGATGTCGCTGGGCGTCGGGTTCAAGAAGGTGCTCGCGATGGAAGCGGTCGACATCCGCTCCGACGAGGTGATCGCCGAGGGCAAGGAGCGCCTGGCCACCGTCGACGACGACGGCGTCACCTTCCGCTCGCACCTGGACGGTTCCAAGCACCGCTTCACCCCCGAGGTGTCGATGGGCATCCAGCATCAGCTCGGCGCCGACATCATGTTCGCCTTCGACGAGCTGACCACCCTGCTGAACACTCGCGGCTACCAGGAGAAATCGCTGCAGCGCACGCACGAGTGGGCGCAGCGCTGCATCGACGAGCACGAGAAGCTCACCGGCGAGCGCGGGCACCGTCCCTACCAGGCGCTGTTCGCGGTGATCCAGGGCGCCCAGTACGAGGACTTGCGGCGCAAGGCCTGTCGCGAGCTCGAGGAGATTCGGGGTGCCGGCGGAACGGAGTTCGACGGCTACGGCATCGGCGGCGCGCTGGAGAAGCACAATCTCGGCACCATCGTCGGCTGGTGCTGTGACGAGCTGCCCGAACACAAGCCGCGCCATATGCTCGGCATCAGCGAGCCCGAGGACATGTTCGTCGCCATCGAGAACGGTGCCGACACCTTCGACTGCGTGAATCCGTCCCGGGTGGCGCGCAACGCGGCGATCTACGTGGACCAGGGCCGGTTCAACATCAACACCAGCCGCTTCCGCCGCGATTTCACCCCGATCGACGAGAACTGCGACTGCTACACCTGCGCGCACTACACCCGCGCCTACCTGCATCACCTGTTCAAGGCCAAGGAGATGCTCTCGGCCACGCTCTGCACGATCCACAACGAGCGGTTCACCGTGCGGCTGGTCGACCGGATCCGCGCCAGCATCGAGGGCGGCTACTTCGACGAGTTCAAGACCGAATTCCTCGGCCAGTGGCAAGGCCGGATCAAGGCGCCGGGGGCGTAGCGGGGGGCCGGAGGNAATTCCTCGGCCAGTGGCAAGGCCGGATCAAGGCGCCGGGGGCGTAGCGGCGGACCGGAGGCCGGTCCGCCGCGGGCCGCCTAATCGTGCAGGGCGTCGACCTCGGCCGGGCCGTAGGTCGGTTCGGTCTTCT
The DNA here is from genome assembly GCF_038752175.1 of Nocardia sp. No.11. NCBI lineage: Bacteria > Bacillati > Actinomycetota > Actinomycetes > Mycobacteriales > Nocardiaceae > Nocardia > Nocardia sp. No.11. The sequence goes on from NZ_JBCGFB010000057.1 coordinate 12,210, forward strand.
TGAGGAGCGCGATCACGCGGTAGGTGATCGGCATGACGATGATCTCGCACAGCGTCTTCCACACGAAGCCGACGATGACGTAGTTGACGAACGACTGCCAGGTGTTGATGCCGATGGCGGTGGCGGCGATCGAGCAGAAGATCAGCGTGTCGGCGAACTCGCCGATCACCGTGGAGCCGAGCAGCCTGGCCCACAGATGCTTCTCCTTGGTGCGTTCCTTGATCAGCACCAGGGTGGCCGAGTTCAGCAGCTGGCCGACGAAGTAGCCGGCCAGGCCGGCGAGCACCAGCTGCGGGGTGGTGCCGAGGACCGTCCGGAACGCTTCCTGGTTCTCGTAGAAGCCGGCGGCGGGCAGCCGGATCGCGATCGCGAAGCACGCGACGGTCAGCAGCAGCGCGCCGAAACCGGTGTAGATGGCGTGGCGGGTGGCACGGAAGCCGTACACCTCGCTGAGCACGTCACCGAGGATGTAGGCGAGCGGGAACAGGAAGAAGGCGCCGTCGGTCGCGATCGGCAGGATCTGCAGCGGGCCCAGCATCACCGATTGGTCGGCGAAGAACTCGACGCCCTTGGTGGCGCAGATGTTGGAGATGATCAGCGTCGCCGTGAACACGGCGACGATTACCGGGTAGAACCCCCGCGCAACCTGGGCGAATGCCGCATGGTCCGGCGCGGGGCGCCCAGATTCGGCAGGTTGGTCGAGCGTGTTTGCATCAGTCACGGCTCCTATCCAACCAAGGTCGCGGTGCCTCACGGGCGCCGGTTGTGGAATACGCTGTACCAATGACGAATCCCGGCGATTCCGACGAGTGGTGGAAGCAGTACGGCGGCTCCGGCGTGTCGCCGGAGTCCGGCGCGCCGGGCTCGGTGCCGCAGTACCCGTCCGCGCAGCCGTCGCAGCCTCCCAGCTACCCGTCGACGCCGCAGTACCCGCAGCAGCCTGCCCCTCCGCCGTCGCAGCCGCAGTACCCCAACTACCAGCAGCCCTCGGCGCCGCAGTACCCGCAGCAGCCACCGCAGCCCGCCTACGGCGCCTACCCCGCCGGGGGCGGTTACCAGCCCTACGGCGGGTTCCCGCAGCCGCAGGGCACCAACGGCCTGGCGATCGGCGCGCTGGTCTCCTCGCTGGTCGGCCTGTGCACCTGCATCGGGTCGATCGTCGGCATCGTGCTCGGTGTGATGGCGCTCAACCAGATCAAGGAGCGCGGCGGTGAAGGCCGCGGTATGGCGCTGGCCGGCATCTGGATCGGCGCGATCACCCTGGTGCTGGGTCTGCTGTACGTGGTCTTCGTCATCGTGCTCGGGGTAGCGGGCGGGCTGGATTCCTCCACCTCGTACTGACTTTCCGGAAACGAACAGGGGCGCTTCCGTATCCGGAAGCGCCCCTGACGTTTTCGTCAGCCGGGAATCAGCCCTTGACGACCTGCGTGCCGCCGGCGAACTTGTCGTGCCAGCCCTGCTTGTTCGGGTCCTGGGAGATGGTGATCATGATGTAGATCGCCAGACCCAGGCTGATCAGGCCACCGACGCACGGGATCAGGCCGACGATCTGGAACAGGTTGCGCTTGGCCGACTGCTCCGGGGTCAGGTTCGGCGCGCCACCGGGGGCGACGACCCGCAGGCCCAGCATCTTCTTGCCGAGCGAGGTGCCCTGGGTGACTTCCATGGCGATGAAGTAGCCGTAGACCGCCAGCGAAACGACAGCGCCGCTGACGAACTGGTAGGTGTTACCGCTGAACACCAGCGCCAGCACGATCGCGAGCGGGAGGCTGACGATCAGGTTGTCGATGACGCGCGCGCCGATCCGGATGCCCAGATCGGCAGGCTGCACGCCGCCGTAACCCTGCTGGCCGTAGCCGCCCTGGCCGCCCGGGTAGGCCTGCTGGCCGTACTGGTCCTGGCCGTAGGCCGGCTGCTGCTGCTGGCCGTAGGGGTCCTGGTTGTAACCGGGCTGGGGCTGCCCGTACGGCTGCTGCTGCCCGTATCCCGGCTGCTGCTGGCCGTAACCCGGCTGCTGCTGGCCGTAGGGGTCCTGGCCGTAGCCGCCGGGCTGACCGCCCTGCGGGTACTGGTTGGGGTCGTAACCACCGCTGGTCATAAATTCGTCCTCGTCGTGATCAGGAGATCGGTCGATGCGTACGTTACGGACATCCCTCTGGTCGGAACAACCCGATAGGCTCGAGTATCCATGGTTTTCCCGGTATCCGCGCCGGGTCGAAAACTTCACGGAGCTCGGCTGTTGTCCGCGCGGTGTAGCCGAGGGAGCCGGCGAGGGCCGCCACCACATCCTCGGGCGTGTTGCCCAGGGCGCGCTGATCCGAAAGACTCACGGCACCGTCGCGTTTGGCCAGTCGCGTGCCCTCCTGGTTGAGCACCAGCGGGACGTGCGCGTAGCTCGGCGTGGCCAGGCCGAGCAGTTCGGCGAGGTAGGCCTGGCGCGGGGTCGACGGCAACAGGTCGTCGCCGCGGACCACCTGGTCGACGCCCTGCGCCGCGTCGTCGACGACGACCGTCAGGTTGTAGGCGGGGATTCCGTCGCCCCGCCGCAGCACCAGATCGTCGACGGCGCCACGGTATTCGCCGTGCAGGAGATCGGTGATCGTGTAGTCGTCGACGTCGGCGCGTAATCGGAGTGCGCCCCGCCGTCCTTCGGCGCGCTTGGCCGCGCGCTCGGCGGCGGTGAGGTGGCGGCAGGTGCCCGGGTAGGCGCCCATCGGTCCGTGCGGCGCGGTCGCGGCCTGCTGGATCTCGCGGCGGGTGCAGAAACACTCGTAGGTGCGTCCCGCGGCGGTGAGCTCGGCGATGGCGGCGTCGTAGCGCGCGAGCCGCGCGGACTGGCGCACCACGGGGCCGTCCCAATCGATACCGATGGCGGCGAGGTCGTCGAGCTGGCGTTCGGCGGCGCCGGGGCGGACCCGATCGAGATCGTCGATCCGGAGCAGGAAGTCGCGTCCGGTCGTGCGGGCGAACAGCCACGCCAGGATCGCGGTGCGCAGATTGCCCAGGTGCAGTTCACCCGAGGGGCTCGGGGCGTACCGGCCCGCGCCGGTGGAGCGGGTGGTTGGCACCGGACCATTCTATGCGGCGGACGGGTGGCACAGCCGCGGCCGCAACTGCTCCTCGGCGATGGGGCTGCCTGTGTCCAGCGCGGCGAGCAGGACGGCGGCGTGGGCGATCAACCCGGCCCGGTCGACGTCGTGCTGCTGCGCATTCGCCGGGTAGGTCCCGAGCCGCTCGCTCGCGCGGCGCAGCAGAGTACCCGCGCCCTTGGCGTTCCCACGCTGGATGTGGGTGATGCCGACGGCGTATTGCGCCAGCCCCTGCCAGAGCATCCGCTCGGCTACCGGCCCGTTCTTCCATGCCGCCTCCAATACCTCATGGGCATTGAAAGCCAAACCGTCGTCCAGCAGTTGCTGAGCGAAGGTGAGAGTTTGCTGGGGTGCCAGCTCCAGGTCGTCCGGAATTCGGGCGACTCCGGCACTGCCGGGAGGTAGCGGCCTGCCGAGTCGGTCCCTGGGGCGGTCGTTGCGGGCACGACCTGCGGCGTCGCGATCACGGGAGATCATTCCCCCATGATCCACGGCCGCCGTTCGTGGTGCCCGCGGGGCGGCTGGGACAGTCGAGAAATTGACGTATCACGGACTAATCACATGGAAGTAAAAGTTGATGTGTCAGCCGGTTGGGGAATGGGTACAGGGGTCCGGCAATGCTCCCGCAAACGTGAAGCTTCGCAAGCTTGGCAAACCCATATGAGAAAGCAAATTCTCATCCGCAAACTTGCGGAAGACCTGCTAGTGTTTCTTCCGCGGGGGCAGCCCCCGGAGGCGGAAACGCCTCGATGCGCTGGTTCGTGCCGGTCGGTTGCGCGCACCGTGTGGCAGTGCTCTGTGTGCCACGAAGTAACTCGTCGATCGCGCCGGATATCGGAATGTTGCAACGATTCCTGGAGTAATCCCGTTCTCGATCATGCAAAGGAGTAAGTGCCGTGGAGGTTGATGTGACGGACGCTGTGTGGCGGAAGAGCACCTACAGCGGACCCGATGGGAACTGCGTGGAAGTGGCCTTTCTCGCCGGCGGCGATGTCGCGGTCCGCGACACCAAGGATCGCGGTCGCGGTCCCGTGCTGGCCTTCGGACCGGGAGAGTGGCGCGCGTTCCTAGCCGACGTCACCGCGGGAGAGTTCGCGCGCGGCTGAGCCGCACCATGCGCCTCGAGAAGGCAGCACGGGCCCCGGGTCGGTAGGACTCGGGGCCTTCTCTGTGGCGTGGCCTATCGTGGCCGGATGACCACGATGGCCGCGCGCGACGCGACGATGTTCTGGCTGTCGCGCCGCGGCGCCAATGACGTGTTCCTGCTCTACTGCTTCGCCGAAACCGGCAGCACCGCAGACGAACTCCGCGCTTTCCTCGCCGCACGTTCGGCGCGTATTCCGGATCTGCGGATCCGGATTCGGGAGATTCCGGGCAACCTCGACTATCCGCGGTGGGAACCCGCCGAATTCACCGCCCAGCAATTCGTCACGCATCGTCCCAGCGGGCTCGGCTGGCCCGCGCTGCTCGACCGTGTCGGCGAACTGCTGGGTACCGGTGTGGACGGCACCGAAAGTCCTTGGCGTGTCCATGTTTTCCGCGATGTGCGCGACGCGCCCGCGTCGGCGGGGCCCGTGCTGGTCGTCGTGCTACAGATATCGCACGCCCTGGCCGACGGCACCAGAGCCGCCGCTGTCGCGCGTTCGCTGTTCGCTCCGGCGCCGGTGGGCGAAGTTATCCCCAGCTCTCCCGGTGCACCTGTGGACAACTCGGAAGATCCCCCGGTCGAGCCTGTGAAAACTCCTGCACGGCCTGTGGATTACTGGGGACAAATCTGTGCATGGGGTACCGACGCGAGAGTCGCTGGGGTGCTGAGGTTTCCCCGGCAGCTGGTGACCACCGCACGCCGGGGACGTGCGGCGCACCGGGCCCAGCGCGAGCTCGCGGACCGCACCGCGGCGGGGAAGGTGCCAGCGTCGACCAAGGGTTTCGCGCCGAACGCGCTCAATCCGAGCGCTCCAGTGGGGGTCTTCGACCATCGGGTCCGCATGCTCGTCGTCGACGCCGAACGCATCCGCGTGCCCGGCCGCACCGTGACAGTCGTTGCCCTGACAGCGATTTCCCGCGCGCTCACCACCTACCTGGCCGAGACCGGCGACCGCCCCTACCGGCTCGGCACCGCCCTGCCGATGGCATTGCCCGGCACGGCCGCGGCGCACAACCACTACCGCGGCCTGTCGATCGATCTGCACATCGACGAACCCGACCTCGCCCTCCGCGCCGGGCTGATCGCCGCCGACCTCGCGACCCGCCGCGAGCGCGCGCTGAATCCACTGCTCGCCGTGCAGGATCGGGTCGGCGCGACGGTCCCGGCGGTCTTCGCCGCCCGCGACGTGGCCAGGGCCGACCTGGACGGCGTGCCCGCCGCGCTGGACGGCAACACCGTGGTCTCCAGCGTGTACCGTGGCGCCGCCGATCTCGCGTTCGCCGGCGCTCCTGTCCTGTTCACCGGCGGTTTCCCCGCGCTCGGCACCGTCATGCATCTGACCCACGGCGTGCACGGCATCGGTGAAACCATCGCGCTGTCGGTGCATGCGGACGCCCGGGTCCTGCCCGATCCGGATCGCTATCTCGCCCTGCTCGCCGATTCGCTGGACGCGGTGGTGGCGTCGCACCGCGAGGCGAGCGGGGTCTAGTCGCGCTTCCTGGTCAGTTCGACGCCGACAGCGCGCAAGGCCGAGCGCAGCGCGGTGGCGGCGTCGGTGCCCGCGGCCTCGCCTTCCATCAGGCCGTCGATGCGGAACGGGCAGAAGTAGCCGGTTCCGTTGTCGCCCTGGTGTGGTCGGTCGATCTCGATGAGCGGCCGGGTCGCGCCGTTTCTCGTCGCTATCGCGTCGGCGAGGGCGGCGTCGGCCGCGCGTGGATCACGGCGCCGGGTGCCGGGGAGCGCGGAGGCCGACTGGGCGTGCACCCGCTCGTACCAGTCGATCACCTCGGATGGCGCTGCGCGCGTGCCGGTTTCGTAGTGGCCGAGGGCCGCGCGACTGTACGGGACGCGGGTGGCCAGCGCGGTCAGGGATAGTCCGGCTTCCTCGCGGAGCTGTCGTAACCGTGCCCCGACGACGGTGGTCTCGCCGTTCCCCTGCTCGCCCCGACTGGACATGGACACACCGTAGCGAACTGTAGACGTTTGTAGACGCTTTTTGCTGTCCAAAAGGTCTTGACGACGACCATACTTTGCTGCGGTGGCTTCGACACCACCATACCGCGCCACCCGTGCAGCACCGACTGGTTCGGAGGGGACAGATGGACATCTACCTGTGGATTGCTGTGGGACTGTTCGTATTCGGAGCGCTGACCCGCTACCTGCTCCTGCTACCGCCCGTGGAGCCGGGGCGGCCGACCGTCGGCGACATCCGCCGCCGGCTTCAGGCCGAGCGCGAACTCCCCGGCCACGACTCGACGGTGCCGTCGGTGCGGACCAGTTCCGACAGGAGCTTCTCGGCGTCGGACTTCTCCCTGGCCAGCGCGCTCCAGCCGCGGACCACACCGTCGGGGCCGGACTTCGTCGTCCACGAGCCGACCGCATGAGCGCCCTGGGGGTGCAGCGAGTAGTAGATGGTGCCGATCGGCCGCGCGACATCCATGCCACGCACCCAGCCGGTGAGCGCGTCGCCGTCCCACACCCGCATCTCGCCGCGCATCTGCGCGGCCGGGTCATCCTGCGCCGCAGCGGATTCGGCGGCCGAGTCGATGAGCAGGTGGTCGCCCTCGTGCCGGATCGTCACCGGCGTTACCTCGACCTCGTCGCCGTGGTTCGCCGCTTTCTGCCAGGCTGCCCACCAGCGGCCCGCCAGATCGATCCGGTTGTCGACGATGCCCGCCAGCTCCGCGAGCGAGATCTGCAGCGCGTCGGCCAGCCGGATCGCCACCGGCAGCGTCGGCGACTGTTCCTCCGATTCGTACCGGGTGATCTGCCGCGAGCTCACCCCGATCGCGGTCGCGAGCGCGGGCTGCGAGAGCCCGAGCAACCGCCGCCGCTCCTGGATCACCTTCCCCGTCCCGGTGTTCATACAGTCATCGCCTCCATCGCCGGCCCCTACCGTCACACCCTGCTGGACACATCCGCACCAGACCCGCCCACATCGCGGGCCGCCACCCGTGGTCGCGAAGACCGCTGGCGCGCCGCGCATGCCGACTGCGTGGCCGATTCTCCCATCTTCTCGCTTCAGCAGGCTCGTTTCGTGCTGACTCAGCACGACGGCTGCGGTCCGCGCTGCCTGCAGCACCTGGCGGCCACGGCCTACAGCACCGGACTGATCGAGGACATCTGAGACCGACCGCGACATGACGAGCGACACGTTGACGAACACGTTGCGAGACGGCGAACCCGCCTCGAACGCCGTTACCGTCGAAGGTATGAGTGCGGAACCGGCATCGGAAGGCGACGGCGACACGATCACCGAACGCCCAGCTCTGCGCTCGCGCTGGCGGCTGCGCCGCCCGTTCGTCCTGCCCTCACAGCGTGCGACGGCCGACAACATCACCATGGCCCCCACCCCGCTGCAGCCGATCGACCTCACCGACGACGCCGAGGTGTCGCAGGTGCTCGATCTGGCCGTGCGGGTGGGGGAGGTGGTGCTGGCCGCCGGTACCGGTGTCATCGATACCTCGGCCCAGGTCCGCTTCATCGCCTCCACCTACGGCCTGGACAAGTGCGATATCGACGTCACCTTCGACGCGATCCGTATCTGGGCCGATCGCGGCCCGCGGCTGCCCCCGGCCAGCGATATGCGGGTGGTGAAGTACCGCTCGCTCGACTTCACCCGGCTGGCCGCGGTCGACCGGCTGACCCGGCGGATCCGCAGCCAGGTCGTCCCCGTCGACCAGGCGCACGCCGCGCTGGACGAGATCGTCTCCGGGGCGCACCCGTATCCGCGCTGGGTGTCGACCATGGGCTGGTCGCTGCTGGCGGCGGCGATCGCGGTGCTGCTCGGTGGCGGCGCGCTGCTGGCCGTCATCAGTTTCGCGACCACGGCGCTGATCGACGTCGTCAACCGGGCGCTGCACCAGCTCGGTCTGCCGATCTTCTTCCAGCATCTGGTCGGTGGTGTCATCGCCGCCACGCCCGCCATCGCGCTGGCGGCGGTCAGCGATCACTGGCGGGCCGACGCCGCGCTGATCGTCGCCGCGGGCATCACGGTGCTGTTGTCGGGGCAGCAGTTGGTCGGTTCGGTGCAGGACGCCATCACCGGCGCGCCGATCACGGCGGCGGCGCGCATGCTCGAGGTGGTGATGATGACCGGCGGCATCGTCGCCGGTATCGGCCTGGCGCTGCGAATCTCGACCATGCTCGGGATCGCGGTGCCCGAGATCGCCGCGAGCGCGGGCCGTGACACCGAGTATCTGGCGATCAAACTGAGCGCCGGTGCGGTGGCCGCGATCGCCTTCGCGATGGCCTGTTACGCCGAACGCCGGGCGTTGTTCGCGGCCGGGTTGAGCGGCGCGGCGGGCACGGTGGCCTACCTGGTCGCCCAGGACATCGGGTTCGGGCCGGTGGTCGCGTCCGGGATGGCGGCCACGCTGATCGGCCTGGCCGGTGGTCTGATGGCGCGCCGGGCACTCACCCCGCCGCTGGTCGTCGCGGTCGCGGGCATCACGCCGCTGCTGCCGGGTCTGAAGGTGTACCGCGGCCTGTACGCCCTGCTCGAGGACGAGACCCTGCTCGGTTTCGGGCAGATCCTCGGCGCGTTCGGTGTCGGGTGCGCACTGGCGGCCGGCGTCATCCTGGGTGAATGGTTCGACCGCTTGCTCAGCCGCCGTGGCGCGCCGCGCGACTTCGACCCGACCTACACCAGCGATCGCTGAATTACGTCTGGACGAGGGTGCGCGGCCCGTCGGCCGCCGTCTCGGCGGGCGCGGGGTCCTGCACCCGCGGTTTGCCCGCGGCCCAGCGCATCTGGCTGCGCGCCGCGGGGGCCTCGGTCGAGGCGGGGATCACGAGCAGCGCCAGGTCGGCGCCGTTGCTGCCGACCAGGTGCATGATGCGCGAGGCAGGCTCGGCCGACGTCGCGGATTCGGTGGCATGCCAATCGAATCCGAGCCGGGCCAGCTTGCCGATCCGCGGCGAGACGGCCTGCACCAGCTGGTGCAGTTCGGTCATCGGCTGGTCGGTACGGGGCCACCAGGCGCCGTCGATCGGGCCGGTGATGGCATGTCGCTCACGCAGCATCAGCCGGATCGGCCCGGCCGCGTCGCGGCCGATGCTCGTGGTCTGAGGTGAGGTATTCACTACGAGTTGTCTTCCTGAGTCTGGGGGCGCGGTCGAAGAACAATCGACCGGCGCACGCCGTCCGTTTACGGACCGGCACTGGGGTTGGGTACCCACTCCGCTGTGTCGGCACGCACACATCTGGGACGGCGGCGACACCGGCGGGTGGGTGGTGGGGGTTTCCCGCACCATCGGGGCTTCACTCTACGGAAGCCCACCGACAGATCCACCGATTAAACGAACAGGGCCCCGACCGGCGAACCGATCAGGGCCCTGCTGTGGCGGAGGATAGGGGATTTGAACCCCTGAGGGCGTTAACCCAACCCGCGTTCCAGGCGAGCGCCATAGGCCACTAGGCGAATCCTCCGTGGAGCAGCATAGCGGTCCCGGTGCCCCGGTGTAAAAACGGGTCGGGTCGGTCAGGGCGGTTGGGGAGACTATACGGCTCCGTACACTGAGTGCTCGGGCCGCTCATCCGCTGGTCCGGTCGAGCCGATATGAGGTGGAACACGTCGTGGGTACCGCGCGCACACCCCGGGAGCGCTGGGTGGAGGAAGGCCTGCTGGTGCTGGCCGCCGCCGGTGTGGACGCGGTGCGGGTCGAGGCGCTGGCCAAGCGCATCGGCGTCACCAAGGGCGGGTTCTACGGCTATTTCGCCGACCGGGAGGCGCTGCTCGTCGCGATGCTCGAGCAGTGGGAGCGGGAGGCGGTCGACCAGGTGCTCGAACAGGTCGCGCACGCGGATGACCCGAAAGCGCGGGCCCGGCTGGCGGGCGTGCTCACGTTCTCCAGCGACCGGCTGCTGCCCATCGACCTCGCGATCCGCGACTGGGCCCGCCGCGACGCAGACGTGGCCGAGCGGCTACGGCGGGTCGACAATCGCCGAATGGCGCTGTTGCGCGAGACGATCGGCGCCTTCTGCGCCGACCCCGATGAGGTCGAAGCCCGCAGCCTGCTCGCCTTCTGCGCGGTGATCGGCAAGCACTTCCTCGCCGCCGACCACGAGGGCCGCACCCGCAACCAGGTGCTGGCCCGCGCCGCGGACCTGCTGTTCGAGCGGCGCTGAGTTACTTCTTCAGTCCCGTGAGCGCCTTCTGCGCCTGGGTTTTCGCGACCGTGGCGACCTCGTCGGTGTTGATGGTCTCGCCTTCGGCCCGTGACAGGGTGATCTGGACCTTGACCGAGACATTGCTGTCGGCGACGCCGACGGTGTAGGTCAGCCGCGGCCCGACGACATCGCGGGTCTCGGATTTCCAGTAGCCCTGCGAGCCGATCCCGCTGACCTCACCCGACGCCAGACCCGAACCCGAAGTGCCGGTGTCGTATTCCTTCCATCGGGTGTAGGAGGGGTCGCCGTAGGCGTCGTTGAATTCGACGTCCAGCTCGATCCCGGCGTCGTTGGTCTGGTACTTGCTGCGGGCCGACTTGCTCGAGTAATCGGCGGTGCACGACAGCCTGCCGCCGGTGGAGCTGGTCGGCTGGGTTTCCTTGTGCTCCGGGCTGCCCTTGGGGTCCGAGGACCACTTCTTCAGCACCGTCGGGTCGATGAGCGAGCACGCGTTGGAGACCGAGGCCATCGTGTAGTCACCCTCCATCTTCTTCTTGCGGTCGTTCTCCATCGACGTCAGCGGGTCGGACGGGTCGTCGCGGGTGGCGACCGCGACCCCGACCACCCCGATGCTGACCACCGCGAGCAGGCCGACGACACCGGCGATGATCAGCCCGTTCTTGTTGCCGGGCGGTCGGGGCGGCATCGCGTAGGCGGGCTGCTGATAGCCGGGCGCGTTGTACGGGGGAGTGGGCTGCGGCGGATAACCGGCCTGCGGCATCGACGGAGCGGACGGATAGGGCCCGTAGCCGGGCTGACCCTGCGCCGGAAACCCGAATCCCGGTTGCGGCTGCTCGGGCCCCGCCGCCGGATTGAACACCGTGGGATCGGTGCCCGCGTTCGTCGGCGTCGACCACCAGTGCACGGTCGGATCGGACTGTCCAGGCTGATCGCCGGATCCCTGCTGAGAATTCGTCATCTTCGGCCCCCTCCGGTTTTCGATACGGGTTCGCCCCGTCGATTCGTCGCGATCGTATCGACCCCCCGCTGCGGAGGGCACATCGAACCGCTACACTGGCCGACGGATCCCGCGCGGCGCGCATCCTGTGAACTCCCCCAGGGCCGGAAGGCAGCAAGGGTCAACGGGCTCTGCCGGGTGCGCGGGGTCCCCTTTATTCTCGGGGACCTCCGCCTGATCGATCCGCCTACGCACCTTCGCAGCGTGCGAGCCTGATCCGGCTCCGGATACCCCACCGATTCCGAGCAACCGCCGGGTAACGTTGCGAGTGTCGGCACGCGCAGCGTGCACCACCCACCTTGCTGCTTCGAAAGGCTGCCCAGGATGCCCCGGCAAACGCAGATCGGTTTGATGAGCCACGCGGAACTCGTGTCCGAGCACGAGTCCCAGACCGCGAATTACGCGACGCTCCAGACCGAGAAGCTCACCCTGGATCTGACCCGAGGTAAGCCATCGCCGGAACAACTCGACCTATCCGCGTCGCTGCTCTCCCTCCCGGGCGACGGCGACTTCCGCGACGGGTCGGGTGTCGACTGCCGCAACTACGGCGGCCTCAACGGTCTGCCCGAACTGCGTGCGATCTTCGGTGAACTGCTCGGCATCCCGGTCGAGCAACTGATCGCGGGCAACAACGCCAGCCTCGAGCTCATGCACGACAACATCGTCTTCGCGATGCTCTACGGCACCCCGGACTCCCCGCGCCGCTGGGCGTCGGAGGAGACGATCAAGTGGCTGTGCCCGGCCCCCGGCTACGACCGGCACTTCGCGATCACCGAGGCGCTCGGCATCGAGATGATCGCCGTCCCGATGAACAACGACGGCCCCGACACCAGGGCCATCGCGGCGCTGCTGGCCGACGACCCGCAGATCAAGGGCCTGTGGGCGGTGCCCAACTACGCCAACCCGACCGGCGCCGTCTTCTCCGAAGAGGTTGTCCGCGAGCTGGTTTCGATGAAGGCCGCCGCGCCGGACTTCCGGCTGTTCTGGGACAACGCCTACGCGGTGCACCCGCTCACCGACACCGCCGCGCCGGTGCTCGACGTGCTCGGCATGGCCGCGGCGGCGGGCAACCCGAACCGGCCGCTGGTCTTCGCCTCGACCTCCAAGATCACCTTCGCCGGCGCCGGCGTGAGCTTCTTCGGCGCGTCCAAGGCCAACCTCGACTGGTACCTGGCGCACGCGGCGAAGAAGAGCATCGGCCCGGACAAGCTCAACCAGCTGCGGCATCTGCGGTTCTTCACCGACGCCGAGGGCGTGCGCGAGCACATGCAGAAGCACCGCAGGCTGCTCGAGCCGAAGTTCGCGCTGGTGCGCCGCATCCTCGAAGACCGGCTCGGCGCGTCGAAGGTCGCGTCCTGGACCGAGCCCAAGGGCGGCTACTTCATCAGCCTCGACGTGCTCGACGGCACGGCCGCCCGGGTGATCGCGCTGGCCAAGGACGCGGGCATCGCCCTCACCGCCGCCGGTTCGGCGTTCCCGTACGGCAAGGACCCCGACGACAAGAACATCCGCATCGCCCCCTCCTTCCCGCAGTTGCCGGAACTGGAGAAGGCGATGGACGGGCTGGCGACCTGCGTGCTGCTCGCCGCCACAGAGAAGCTGCTCGAGGAGCACTGAGCGAGCGGGCCGGGGGGGCGTTGGCGCGCCC
>NZ_JBCGFB010000057.1:25292-37270 GCF_038752175.1 Nocardia sp. No.11
AGCGGGCCGGGCGCGCGTTGGCGCGCCCGGCCTCGGCTCAGCTCGGCTTGTGCACCAGCACGCCGAACATCGTCACCGAGACGTGCACGTCACCGCGATCGGCGCCGGCCTGCAGGTCGGCGATCAGTCGCGCGTGCTCGTCCTCGGTGATCACCCCGCGCAGCACCGCCAGCCCGGCGATCCGGCTGACCAGCGCGCCGGCGCCGACGCTGCGGTCCTGCACCAGCGCGTGCGAGCCGATCTCGTCGACGACCAGCCCCGCACCGCTGAGCAGCCCGGCCAGCCTGCGCCCGGACAGCGGGTTGGTGGTCGAGGAGATCAGGGTGTCGATCACCGCGCCGACCACCCTCGGATCGCCCGGATGCACGATCGAGGTGGCCCAGTCGCTGTCGACGACCACCGCGCGTCCACCGGGCCGCAGGACCCGCGCGATCTCGGCCGCGGCCCGCGCGGGCGCGGTCAGGTGCTGGAACACGCGTTCGCAGAGCACCGCGTCGAAGCTCTCGTTGCCGAACGGCAGGCCGTAGGCGTCGCCGGTGGCGAAGGTCGCCGTCGAGTCGCGCTCGGCGGCGCGGCGCTGGGCCGAGGCGAGCAGGTTCGGATCGGGTTCCACGCCGACGGCGGTGCCGGTCGGGCCGACGGCGTCGGCGAAGACGAACACCTCCGAGCCGGTGCCGGAGCCGATGTCGAGGGCGCGCTCGCCCGGTCGCAGGGCCAGCGCGGCGTGACTCCAGGCGCGTAGCCTGCGCATCCCGGGCTGGGTGACCTCCAGGTCGTGGGCGTCGATCAGTTGGTCCTGGCNGCAGGGCCAGCGCGGCGTGACTCCAGGCGCGTAGCCTGCGCATCCCGGGCTGGGTGACCTCCAGGTCGTGGGCGTCGATCAGTTGGTCCTGGCCCGCTTGATCGAAGCGGTCAGGGCGAGGGGTGTAGTCGGTCATACTTACCGCCATCGTGGAAGCTGCAGTCCTCGGGAGCATGGACCCAGAGGCTACTAGTGAAATGTGTCACGATGAATGTATGACTCGAACGCTGTGTCTCGCGCAGGAGGCCGAAGCCGACGAACTCCTCAGCACCGATGATTTCGCGTTGCTGCTCGGCATGCTGCTGGATCAGCAGTATCCGATGGAACACGCGTTTCGCGGGCCACGCAAAATCGCCGACCGGATGGGTGGATTCGATCTGCGCCGGATCGCCGAGGCCGATCCGGCCGAATTCGAGGAACTCGCCGCCACGCCACCGGCCATCCATCGCTACGGCCGCTCCATGGCCCGCCGGGCCCAGGCGTTGGCCCAGTACGTCATCGAGCACTACGACGGCGTGCCCGCCAACCTCTGGACCAGCGGCGACCCCGACGGCAAGGAAGTGCTGCGCAGGCTGCAGGACCTGCCCGGGTTCGGCGCGCAGAAGGCCAAGATCTTCCTGGCACTGCTCGGCAAGCAACGTGACGTACATCCCACCGGCTGGCGAAAGGCCGCGGGGTCCTACGGCGACGAGGGTTCGCGCCGCTCGGTCGCCGATGTGGTCGACGCCGAAACTCTCGCCGAAGTAAGGGAATTCAAGAAGCAGGCGAAGGCCGCCGCGAAATCCGCCGGGTGAATTCTCGGTTACGATCTGCCTGCTTTTTTCCCTCGTCATCGGTGGTGATCTGCTCGAAGCTGGCTTCGCGAACAGCTCAACGACTGATGAGGGATTGGCAGTTTTATGAAGATGAGGAAGCTCGCCGTGGTTGCGGCGCTCGTGACCATGGCAACCGGTGTTGCTGCGGGCACCTCCTACGCGGCTCCGGCGCCGGTCGAAGAGGCCGCACCGATCAACTACTCCGCCGAGGTCGTCGAGGACTCGAAGGCTGTCATCACCACCGATGCGGGCTCGCTCGTCGTCGAGGACGGTGCCTTCAAGGTCAAGGCCGCCAACGGCACGACCGTCGCCGGCACCCCGCTGACCTTCCGCCTCGACGAGTTCGAGCTGCCCATCGCGGCCGAGATCTCGGGCAACAAGGCCACCCTGACCCCGGTCTACGACGCCGCCAAGGCCGTCTACAAGCCCGTCGCCCTGCCGTTCGAGAACCAGGCCCCCTGGAAGAACGAGTACGAGCGTGAGCAGGCCGCCTGGTCGCGTCTGACCTCCACCATCTCCATGGGCGCCACCATCGGCACCCTGGTCGGCGGCCTCGGCGGCGCGGCGGTGGGCTGCATCGCCGGTGCCGGTGCCGGCCTCGTCGCGACCGGTGTCCTGCTGGCCCTCTTCGGCGCCGGTCCCATCGCGGGTTGCGTCGTCGGCGCCACCACCATCGGCGCGCTCGGTGTGATCGCCGGCCAGATCTTCGTGACCGCCCCGGTCGCGATCGGTGCCGCGATCCAGTACTTCATCACCATCACCCAGCCGGTCCCCACCCCGGCTCCCTCGCCGGCCAAGTAGTCACCCGGCTCGGCGAACCCCTCCGGAAGCTCGTTTTCCGGAGGGGTTCGTCGTCTCCCCGGGGAGACCCCGATCGCCATTGCGCGCCCCACCCGACGCTCTGAGCTGCGGAAACGTTGTGCGGCGCGACACAATCCGCCGGTTCGGGTTGGACGGGCCAGGATTCGGTGTTAGCTTGATTGTTATGTCCGGCAACCATCTCCTCGCCAAGCGGGTCACCTACGTGACCGCCGCTATCGGCTTGCGGTTGCCGTTGACGCGTGAACTTTGTCGTTCCTGATGCTGCAGCTGAGCCTTCTGCGGCTCGCGAGCTGCCACGCCCTACGTGTCGGCAATTCCGTTGGGACAACGGGATTTCAGCAAGGAACTTCATATGTCTACTCCCATCATCGATCGTCCCGCCGCTCGGACGGGCGCCGGTCGCGCTCGGGTATCCCGTCCCGTCGTCGCCCCCGAACTGCGCCGTAGCGACAACCCCGCCGCCGCTGTCCTGCGGACCGCCGCCTCCGGGCCGGTCTCACGCGACAACGCCGCGCGGGCAACGGGTCTGAGCATCGCCACGGTGAACCGGCAAGTTGCCTCGCTGCTTTCGGCCGGTCTGTTGCGCGAGCGGCCCGATCTGACCGCTGCCGGCGCGGTCGGCAGGCCCCGCGTGCCGTTCGAGATCGACCACGACGCCTACCTGACCCTGGGCATCCACATCGGCGCCGCCGCGACCAAGATCGTCGCCGCCGATCTGCGCGGCCGGATCCTGGGCGGCCTCGCCATCGCGACCCCGCAGACCGGTCAGGAATTCGCGGTCACCACGGTCGCGCGCAGCGCCAAGGCGTTCCTGCAGCGGTGGCACCGGCGCACCCCGCTGTGGGCGGGCGTCGCCATCGGCGGCCGGGTGGACCCGCATACCGGCGTAGTCGACCATCCCAAGCTGGAATGGAAGGGCGCCCCGATCGGGCAGGTCCTCGGCGACGTGCTGGAGCTGCCGGTCTCGGTCGCGCCGCACGTGGAGGCCATGGCCGCGTCGGAACTGCTGCTGCCGACCTTCGACGCGCGCAGGCCCGAGCCCGACACCGAACTGCCCGCCGCCCAGAACGGCAGCAGCCTCTACTTCTACGTCCGTGAGACCGCGGGCATCGCCGTCACCCTCGACGGTCGCGTGCACACCCCGAACAACGGTCCCGGTTCCATCGCGCACCTGCCCACCGGCTCGGACGTGCAGTGCACCTGCGGCCGTCGCGGCTGCTTGGAAGTGACCGTCGGCGATCGCGCGCTGCAGGCCAGGGCCGTCGGCCGCGGCATCATCCCGGCGCACAACGGCACCGCGGGCACCACCATCGCCGACCTCTACCGGGCCGCGGAGTCCGGCTCCGAGGGCGCGCGGGAACTGCTCGCCGAGCGGGCCACGATGCTCGGGCAGACCGTCGCGCTGGTGCGCGACATGCTCAACCCCGACCGCGTCGTCCTCGGCGGCCAGGCGTTCACCGGCTATCGCCCCGCGCTGCCGCACGTGGCAAGGGCGTTCACCCAGAGCACCCAGCTCCCGCCCACCGACATCCGGATCAGCGGATTCGGCGGCAAGGTGCAGGAATTCGCCGCCGTGGTCACCTCGCTCAGCGCGCTCTACGCCGACCCGCTGGCGGCCATCCGCCGGATCTGAGCGGCGCCCCGGACAGGCCGACGGCCGCTTCGGCACTACCGAAGCGGCCGTTCGGCATTCGTCAGCGGGGGTTGAACGCGCCTTCCAATGCGGTGATGAAGTATGGGAACTGCGCGGCGAAGCGGTGCAGGTTCCGGTCCCGGTCGTAGCCGGCGAACCAGTAGAGGCCGGGCTGGGAATCGGCCGACGGATCCATGTCGCGGAAGGCGCGGATCCAGTTGTCGGCCCGGCCGCTGATCACCGTGTACGGCAGCGCGCGCGAGAACACCGTCTCCTGATCGATCGGCGGGATCTGTTCGCGAGCAACGGTATCCAGACCGCGCTGCATGGCGCGCACCCGGCCCGCGACGGTGTCGCCGAGGGTGGTCCTGGTCGGCAGGTAGTTCGGCAGCAGGACCGCGGCCACACCGGCCAGCGCGATCGCGACGCCGACCAGCGCGTGACCGGCGGTCAGCGCGAGCACTACGGTGGCGATCACGCCGAGGACGATCAGCGCGCCGCCGAGCCAGCGGGGCAGCGCGCGCTGCTTCGGGTCGGCGAAGGCGCCGGTGGCGACCGCGTCGGCGCGCATGGCGGCACGGACCGGGTCGAGCTGCATCCGGCCCGGCGCGCGGAGCTCACGCACGGCGACGGTGTCGGTGCCCTCGGGCAGCAGCATGTCGTAGACGGTGCGCTCGTAGTCGCGCAGCTGGTCGTCGGGGGCGTTGACCCGGCTGATGCGCCAGTCGTCCTCGCCGCGCGCGTTCACCGGAGTGATCCAGATGTAGCGCCGGACCGCGAGATCGACCACGGTGGCGGCGATGTCGACCGGATCGACGTGCTCGTCGAGCAGCAGACCGGCCTCGCCGGGCAGCACGCCGTCGGGGGAGACGAAGTCCACCCGGCCGCCCTGCTGGACGATCGGCTGGAAGGTGTCGCTGCCCGCCAGCGCGGCCGCGGCGCGCTTCCTGGCGGTCAGGACGTAGGCGACCATCGCCGCCAGCGCCAGCAGCAGCGCGCCGAACGCGGCGAGGACCGGGGTGGTGAAGGCGAAGAAGTTCTCCGAGTCGCCGCCGCGCACATCGGCGTTGGCGGGCACGGTGCCGGGCGGCAGCTGCAGGGTGAGGTCGATCGCATCGCCCTTACGCAGATCGCGCTGGCTCAGGTACAGCACGCCGTCGGGTTCGGTGTGCACATCGGCGCACGGCTTGGGATTGCCCGCCGGGCCGAGTTTGCAGTCGACGATGCCCATTTGATAGCTGGGGCTGATCACCGAGACGTCGAGCGCGGCGATGTCGGCGTTCATCACGCCGAGCCAGTGGAACACCTGGGTGCCCGGTGCGTCGGAGACGGTGTTGTGCAGCGAGTAGGTGAACTTGGATTCACCAGGCTTCGACTCGACGACGAACTGGTCGTCGACCGTGGTCGCGGTGCCTGCGCCGCTCGCGGTGACGTCGGTGACTTTGAAGATCCGCTCGACATCGTCGCCGACCTTCAGGCGCAGTGGCAGTGACATCGTGAAGTTTCCATCGGCGGGCACCCCGACGGTCTCGGTGACCTGGAGCACGCCGTCCTCGGTCAGTGTGAGATCGGCGGTGATCGTGACGCCGGCCGGCGCGGGCTCCGTGTGGGCTACCGGCGCGGCCGCGAGCAATCCCGCCGAAGCGAGCAGCAGCGCGCCTGCGGCGCCCCCCCGAAAAGTCAGCATGGCTGCTTACTCTAGACAGCTTGCTATTCTGCGTCAGCGGCTGTCGGCGACTCACGAGACGAGGGGGTACGGGGGACGTGACCCAACCACCGTACGGTTATGGCCCGGTCGGTCCAGGTGGACGACCGGTTCCGCCGCCCCCTGGCTATGGACCGCCCCCGGGATATCGACCGCAACCAGGCTATGGTCCACCTGGTTATCAACAGCCGCAAGGTTATCCACAGGGTTACGGGCCCAGGCAAGGCTACGGCCCGCCCTCGGGATACCGGCCACCGCCGATGCCCTATGGTCCGCCCGGCAGGCCCACCCCGCCGCCGCGCAAACGCCGCGGCGGTCTGACCTCGCTGTTCCTGGTGATCGTCTTCCTCGTGGTCGGCGGCCTGGTGAAGTTCGCCGTCAGCACCGGCATCGACGCAGGCATCGGCGCGATCGGCCCGAAGCCGAGCACCACCTACACCCCGCAGCCCGGCACCGCACCGGCAGCCACCGGCGACAACCCGCTGCTCACCGACTCCGACGGCACCCTGGTGCCCGCGTCCTGCGACTACGCGCCATGGAGCACCCAGGTCGAGAAGGCGCGTGCCTTCTTCGAATCGGCCGCGACCTGCCTGGAGGCGGCCTGGAAGCCGTTGCTGGCGGCCAACAACCTGCCGTTCGAGTCGCCGACGCTGAGCGTCACCGCGACCACCGCGGGCATCACCACGCCGTGCACCGGCTCGACGAGCAACTTCGCCGCCTTCTACTGCGCGGCGAACAAGACCATCTACATGCCGATCAGCCAGCTGCAGACCGATCAGTTCCGCGACAACTGGGTCGTCTACCTGTCGGTGTTCGCGCACGAGTACGGCCACCACGTGCAGGCCCAGTCGGGCATCCTGCGCAAGGCCAACTCCGAACGCGTCGACGCGGGCGCCCGCTCGCCCAAGGGCCTCGAGCTCTCGCGGCGGGTCGAATTGCAGGCCAACTGCTTCGACGGCATGTTCATCGCGTCGTCGAAGGGCGGCGGCTCGCTGAGCGCCGCGCAGGTCACCGTCGCCACGAAGGACTCCTACGGCCGCGGCGACGGACCGGGCGACATGCGCGATCACGGCACCTCCGAGCACGGTGGGCAGTGGTTCGAGGCCGGGCTGCAGCGCAACCTGACCGCCCAGTGCAACACCTTCACCGCCGCGGCGAGCGAAGTGAGCTAGCGGTTTCCATCTTTCCGCGATTTCCGGCCGGACTCGGGCGAGATCAGTTGCCAGTTGCCGAACCTCGATGAACTGCTGGAGTGAGTGACGTGTATCCGCCGCAGCCGCCCTACGGCCGACCGGTTCCGCCCGCGTACGGCAGGCCGATGCCGCCGGGGTACCCCCGCCCGCTGCCGCCGCCGTACGGCTATGCGCCGCCGGGGTATCCGCCGCCGCGCCGGGGTGGCGGCGGGTGGTTCGGTTCGCTGCTGACCGTGCTGACGGTGTGTGGGATCGTCGGTGCGCTGCTGGTCGCGGCGGTCTCGCTGTCGGAGGACTCCTCGAAGCGCGACGTCGCCACGACGACGACGCCGAGTTTCACCTACAGCAGTTCGGCCACGCCCGCGCCGACCACGACGAGCCGGACCACCGTGCGCACCTCGGCCCGCACCACCGCGCCGACGACGACGAAACCCGCTGGGCCGCAACCGGTGATCGCGCTGGGCCAGCATCCGCTGTTCCGCGACAACAGCGCCTTCCTGCCGAACATGGACTGCGATCTGCCGCGCTGGTCGACCGACGCGGCGACGGCCAAGGCCTTCTTCGCCGCCGCGCAGGGCTGCCTGGATCAGATGTGGCGGACCAACCTCGCCGCGGCGAACCTGCCGTTCCGCAGCCCCGGACTCGAGGTCGCGGTGAATCCGTCCGAGCTGTCCTCGCCGTGCGGCGGCGCCACCAGCGACGCGTTCTACTGCAGCGCGTCGAGCACGATCTACATGTCCACGGCCGGGCTGGTCCTGCACAACACGCCGTATCCGCCGATGGAGGCGCTGTCGGTGTACGCGCACGAGTACGGCCACCACGTGCAGGGACTGACCGGACTGCTGCAGGCCTCGTCGAACCAGCGCCGCGAGCAGGGCGCCACCTCGGTCGGCGGGCTGGAGACCTCACGCCGAATGGAATTGCAGGCCAGCTGCTTCGGCGGCATGTACATCGGTTCGGCCGAGGCGGGCGGTTCGTGGACCTCGCAGGAGGGCTACGCCGCGGTCAAGCACAACTACAACCGCGGTGACGGCAACGGCCGCCACCGCGATCACGGAACGCCTGAGCACAACGGCAACTGGTACAACCAGGGTTACTCGAAGAACCGCAACTTCGAATGCAACACCTGGTTGTCCCCGGCCGACGAGGTCAGCTAAGGGGTCAGTGACCCCCGTAGTGCCCCTCGCCGAAGCGGCGCGGCGAACTGCCGTGCACGCCTTCGGCATACGCGGTCTCGGCGTGCAGGGCGAAGTCGATGCCCGCGGTCTCGTCTTCCTTGCTCACACGGAACCCGATGACCTTGTCGATCAGCTTGCCGATCACGAACGACACCCCGAACGCGTACGCCGCGACTACCAGCACGCCGACCAGCTGCTTGCCGAGCTGGGCGAAGCCGCCGCCGTAGAACAGGCCGTTCACGCCGCCGGTCATCACCTCGGTGGCGAGCAGGCCGATCAGGACCGTGCCGACGATGCCGCCGACGAAGTGCACGCCGACCACGTCGAGCGAATCGTCGTAGCCCGCCTTGTGCTTCCAGCCGACGGCGAACGAACACACCACACCGGCGGCCAGGCCGACGATCACCGCACCGAGGGTGTTGATCACGCCGCAGGACGGGGTGATCGCGACCAGGCCGGCCACCGCGCCCGAGGCCGCGCCGAAGGTGGTCGGCCTGCCGTCGCGGATCTGCTCGACGATCAGCCAGCCGAGCATGCCGAGGCTGCCCGCGACCAGCGTGTTCAGGAAGACCGCCGCCGCGGTGCCGGTGGCGCCGAGCGCGGAACCGGCGTTGAAGCCGAACCAGCCGAACCACAGCAGGCCGGCGCCGAGCAGCACGAACGGCAGGTTGTGCGGACGCATCGCGTCGATGTTGAAGCCGATGCGCGGGCCGAGTACCAAAGCCAGGGCCAGCGCCGAGGCACCCGAGGCGATCTCCACCACGAGGCCGCCCGCGTAGTCGAGCGTGCCGAAACCGAGCAGCCAGCCGTCGGGACCCCACACCCAGTGCGCGATCGGGGCGTACACGGCCAGCGTCCACAGCGGCACGAAGACCATCCAGCCGGAGAACTTCGCGCGGTCGGCGATCGCGCCGGAGACCAGGGCGGCGGTGAGGATCGCGAAGGTCAGCTGGAAGGTGACGAACAGCAGCTCCGGAATCGTGCCGCGCACCGAGTCGGGGTTGATTCCGGCCAGGCCGACGTGCTCGAGATCGCCGATCAGGCCGCCGCCCGCGTCGTCCCCGAAGGCCAGGCTGTACCCGGCCACCAGCCACACCACCGTGACCAGCGGAATCGCGATGAAGCTCATCATGAGCATGTTCAGTACGCCGGTGGAGCGCACCATCCCGCCGTAGAAAACAGCCAGCGCCGGCGTCATCAACAGCACCATGGCGGTAGCCGCGAGAAGCCAGGCGGTGGCCGCAGGATCGATCGTTGCGGGCACGGTAACTCCTTTCACGCGTGATTGCGTTGCAAGGAAATTACCGAATGCTCACCATCCGTGCTGGTGTCGGCCGGGTTCTAGCCGCGGTTTTCCTTCGCCAGTGCCCTGGTGCCGCGCTTACCGGGAACGGGCAGGTCATCACCGTCGGCGAGCCATTCGGCGGTGATCAGCCAGCGCCGCTGGGCGTGCGCATCGGCCACATCGAAGAAGACCCGCCTGCCGCGATCGTCGCGTGCGTCCCTGGCCAGCGCCGCCCAGCTCGGGGGCCTGCCGCGCTCGGCGGTGTGCTCGACGACGAAGCCGGCGACGAGCTTGCCGATCATGTTGACCGGCTTCTGCGACACCCGGTTGCCGTACTTGGTGGTGTGCCAGCGGCGGGCCGGGCACAGCGAACCCGGATTCGCGTTCGAGGCGATCCAGCCCGCGCGCTGCGCACGCTCGATCAGCCACAGATGCTTGACCGCCGACGGCGCGATCTCGCCGACCCGCTCGGCGATGAGTTCGGTGATCTCGGCATCGGCGAGGATGTCGCGGCGGGTGGGGCCGATGCCGTGTTCGGACCAGTGCGCGGCGGCGAGCCGGGCCAGGATGCGGCCGAACTCGTCGATGCTGCGCTGGGCGCGCCTGCCGAGCCGCTCGATCCGCTCGGCCTCCCGGCGCATCTCGTTCTGCGCGGTGAGGGTACGGATGGCCGCCATCGTCGGCACCTGCCCGCGTTCGAGCAGTTGCAGGATGGCGGCTGCGGTCGCCGGGTCCGCCGCGGCGGCGACGGGCAGCGAATCGCGTTTGATGTCGAAGTCCTGGGGGCTGATCGCCCGGCTCAGCAGTCCGACCGCGGCGTGGTCGCCGGCGAAGTCGGTGTGGGCGAGCCAGGCGGCTGCGATGTCATCACACGACAGCACGGTGAAACGTTCCTCCGGTCGGCGGTGGGGGAGCGATACGGTGCGCGAAGGTTGTGCCCCGGTCGGGATGAGGGACCGGCCGGGGTCACCAACCTGATGAAGGTTTGGCCACCGAAGTTGCCGAGATCCACGGTAGCCAGGGGCTTGCGCCGCTGTCACGACGATTGATTGTTTCGTTACATCCAGAAAGGGACCGTCAATCGGGGAACCGGTACGCATTTCCACGGCAACCAGGATTGATTGCTGTTCTTCTGGCGATTCGCCGCGCGCGATGCAGTCGTTAGCTCCGTCGTAACGCTTCACTGACCGGGTTTGCCCACCCGCTCCGAACCCGCACCCGAACTGTGATCTGCATCACGTTTGTGCGGCGGGGTTCGGACGGCCCGGCAACGCGTCGGCCGCTCATCCACCTGTCACAGTGCGGCGGTAGCCTGTGGGCCGTGGCTCTGTACCGGAAGTATCGACCGGCGACGTTCGCTGAGGTAGTGGGTCAGGAGCATGTCACCGACCCGCTGAGTACGGCGCTGGATACCGGGCGGATCAGTCACGCGTATCTGTTCTCCGGTCCCCGTGGCTGCGGCAAGACCTCGTCGGCGCGCATCCTCGCGCGCTCGCTCAACTGTGCGGAGGGGCCGACCTCCACGCCGTGTGGGGTCTGCGCGTCCTGTGTGGCGCTCGGGCCGGGCGGTGCGGGCAATCTCGACGTCATCGAGCTCGACGCGGCCAGTCACGGTGGTGTCGACGACACCCGTGAGCTGCGCGATCGCGCGTTCTACGCGCCCGCCGAGTCGCGCTATCGCGTGTTCATCGTCGACGAGGCGCACATGGTCACCACGGCCGGGTTCAACGCGCTGCTCAAGATCGTCGAGGAGCCGCCCGCCCACCTGATCTTCATCTTCGCCACCACCGAACCGGACAAGGTGCTGCCGACGATCCGCTCGCGCACCCACCACTACCCGTTCCGGCTGCTGCCGCCCGCGACCATGCGCGGCCTGCTCGGCAAGATCTGCGAGCAGGAGCACGTGCCGGTCGAGGAAGCGGTGTATCCGCTGGTCATCCGGGCGGGCGGGGGATCTCCGCGTGACAGTCTGAGCGTGCTCGACCAGCTGCTGGCCGGTGCCGGGCCCGAGGGCGTCACCTACCCGCGCGCGGTCTCGCTGCTCGGCGTCACCGACGTCGCGCTGATCGACGACGCGATCGACGCGCTCGCCGCCGTCGACGGCGCCGCGCTGTTCGGCACCATCGACAGCGTGATGGAGGCGGGCCACGACCCGCGCCGCTTCGCCGTCGACCTGCTCGAGCGCCTGCGCGATCTGATCCTGCTGCGCGCGGTGCCCGACGCCGCCGAGCGCGGTCTGGTCTCCGGCCCCGGCGACGTCCTGGAACGCATGCGTGACCAGGCCGAACGCCTCGGCCCAGCCACCCTCACCCGCTACGCCGAACTCCTGCACGAGGGCCTCGGCGAAATGCGCGGCGCGACCGCCCCCCGCCTCCTGCTCGAGGTCATCTGCGCCCGCATGCTCCTGCCGTCGGTCTCCGACGCCGAATCCGCCACCCTCCAGCGCCTGGAACGCCTGGAGCGGGGATTCGCCGGCGGCGCAGTGCCTTCCGCCCCCGCCCGCCCCGGCCCCGCGGCCGGCGAACCATCCCCCGAGCACGCCGCT